>VGRW01000048.1 GCA_016875225.1 Deltaproteobacteria bacterium | reverse complement strand
GCCGGCGAACGGCCCGCCATCCCCTCGAAGGCCGCCGCTGGCCCTCGGCCGCCGAGCCACCACCGCCGACGCCCTCGCAGCGCACCGCGACCACCTACGGATCACCGTGGTGAGAAATGCGGGCTAGCGTTCCCGCGCCAGCGACGTGTACGGAACCGCGACCGCGATCTTGAGCTTCCCTCCCGGGAGCGGCGCCGAGACTCCGGCCATGCCGTTCACGACCGCGGTGCGCTCCGGGCTCCAGACGTTTCCCGCCCGCGCTCCGAGCGCGGCGAGCCCCTCGCCCGAACGCGCGGTCGCGATGCGCAGCACGTGCGCCTGGATTCGCCGCCGCTCGTCGGCGTCGAGCGGCCGGAAGCTGCCCGTGGTGCTCTCGCAGCTCGGGGCGAACCTGGCGAAGCGCGCTTCGGCGGCGACGCACTCGACGCGGTAGATCCGGCCGCCGTACGCGATCCAGGTGAACAGCGCCCCGACCTTCCCCTGCGACGAGGTCTGGCTGAGACGCGCCTGGTAGCCGCGGAGCGCGCCGATCGAGACCGCCCCGTGCCGGACGACCTCTGCTTCCTGCTTGGCGAGATCCCGCTGCGCCGCCGCTCGCGGATCGCTCCCCTCGCCCGCGAGCCCGAGCTGGATCAGCGCCGATCGATCCGGCGCGACCGCACCGACCGCGGTCGGCGAGTTCGCGGTCTGCCACTCGGCCGGGAAGCGGATGCGAAAATCGAGCTCCGGCTGTCGGAACAGCGCGCCGTCGAAGATCCCGCCCGCCGGATCCTCGTCGACCACGAGCCCGTCGAGCTTGGCGAGGAACGCGGCGCGGTCGCGCGCCACGGGCTTCGCCGGCGCTCGCGCGAGCGTGCGCGCGCGCGCCCACGCGCTCTCGACACGCTCCGGTGTCGCCGGATGCGTGTCGAGGAAGCTCGGCTGGCGCTTCTTCCCCAGCGCGAGCGTCGTCTCGCGCTCGAGCGTGGCGAGGAACTCGGCCATTCCCGACGGGTTCCAGCCTGCGCTCGCGGAGAGCGCCTGGCCGATCTCGTCCGCCTCGCGCTCCTGGTCGCGGCTGTGCGCGGCCAGATACCCCGCGCCTGCGATCTGGCCGAGCTCGCCGACGCTCTGCGCGGCCTCCGCGCCGCCGAGCGCCGCCGCCGCCAGCGTGCCGAGGATGGCCGCGACTCCGACCTTCTGCTGGCGCTCCTGCTGCCGCGCGTGGTGGCGCGCGGCGACGTGCCCGATCTCGTGCCCGATCACGTTGGCCAGCTCGTCCTCGGAGTTCGAGATCGCGAGCAGGCCGCGCGAGACGTAGATGTGCCCGCCGGGAAGCGCGAACGCGTTCGCCTCGGCCATGTCGACGACGTTGAAGTCGTAGCCGAGATCCTTGCGCGGCGAGAGCGCCGCGAGCCGCGCGCCGAGCGCACGCACGTACGCGACCAGCTCGGGATCGCGCACGAGCCCCATCTCGGTCTCGACCTGCCGTGCCGCGCTTCGCCCGAGCGCGATCTCGCGCTCCGTCGTGAGCGGCACGCACGCCAGCGCCAGACACGCCGTCGCGGCCGCGATCCGCACCCAGCTTCGCGCGATCGCGCTCACTTCGTTCCGGTCTTCCGCGAGAGGTACGCGACGAGCTGGTCGAGCGTCGAGAGCTTGCCGTAGTCGGCTTCCGGGATTTCGACCCCGGTGCGCTGGTGGACGGCGATCAGGAAGTTCAGGAAGTCCATCGAGTCCAGATCGAGCTGGTCGCGCAGTGCCACGCTGCCGCGCAGCGAGGCGGGGTCGGCTTCGGGCGCGATGCCGGACAGCGCGGCGAGCACGTGCGCGCGGAGCTCGTCGCGCGTCACAGCGACTCCGGCTCCTGCAGCAGCCGCGCGATCGCGGCGAGGAAGCGCCCGCCGCGATGGCCGTCGCTGGCGCGGTGATCGGCCGCCAGCGTGATCTCGACGACGGGCTTCACGCCGAGCAGGCCGTGCTCCGCGAACGGCTGGTCGGAGATCTTTCCGAAGCCCACCAGCGCGACCTGCGGCGGCAGGATCACGCCGTAGACGGTCTCGACGCCTTGATCGCCGAGGCTGGTGACGGTGATCGTCCCGCCCGCGACGTCGGAGCTGCGCAGCTTTCCCGCGCGCGCGCGCGCGACCAGCTCGCGAAACGCGGCGAAGAGATCCGTGACGCTCGTCCCCGGCACGTCGCGCAGCGCGGGCGCGAGGATCCCCCCCTGGCGCAGCGAGATGATCACACCGACGTTCACGCCTTCGCCCGGCACGAAGCCGCCGTCGCGCCAGAAGCCGTTCAGCTCGGGAACCTCGACGGCGGCTCGGCCGACTGCCGCAAGGAACAGCGCCACCGGCAGCACGCGCTCCGCGAGCGGCCGCGACGCGTTCTGCTCCGCGAGCCAGGCGAGCGCCCGGGACAGGTCCACCCGCGTCGCCAGGTAGTAGTGCGGGATCTCGCGGTTCGCGCGCTCCATCGCCGCGGCGATCGCGCTGCGCATGGTCGCGTGCTTGTCCCCGCGCGCGCCCGCGGGTCGGGCTTCGGGCGCGGGCGCGGGCCGAGCCGCGGCCCGCTCGACGTCCTCGCGCGTGATCGCTCCCTCGGGTCCACTGCCCGTGACCCGCGCCAGATCGACACCGAGATCCGCGGCGATGCGGCGCGCCAGCGGCGACGCGTGGACCCGCGACCCCGCGGGCGGTGCGACACGTGGCGGTGTCGGAGGCACGGGCGCGGGCGTCGGCACTGTGGCGGCGGGCCGCGCGGCGGGCGCGGTCGGCCGCTCAGGCTCGCCCGCGCCGGTCCGGATCCGCGCGATGGCGGTCCCGACCGGAACGGTCTCGCCCTCGTTCACCAGCACGGCGTCGAGCCAGCCGGCGCCGAAGCTCTCGACCTCGATCTCGGCCTTGTCGGTGTCGACGAGCACGACGATCTCGCCGCGCTCGATCCGATCGCCGGGCTGCTTGTACCAGCGCAGGATCGTGCCGCGATCCATGTCGGCGCCCAGCGACGGCATGATGAAGTCAGCCATTCGCGGCCAGGAGCTCGCGCACGGCCGCGACGATCGCGTCGGGCTGCGGCAGCGCCGCGTCCTCGAGGTGCTTGGGGTACGGGATCGGAACCTCGGCTGCGCAGACGCGGCGGATCGGCGCGTCGAGCTCGTAGAACGCACGCTCCGCGACGCGCGCGGCCACCTCGGCGGAGAGGCTGCCGCTTCGCCATCCCTCGTCGACGATCACCAGACGGTGCGTGCGCGAGATCGTCTCGAGGATCGCCGCCTCGTCGAGCGGACGCAGCACGCGCAGGTCGAGAACGTCCGCCTCGATGCCCTGCGCCGCGAGCGTCTCGGCCGCCGCGAGCGTCTTGTCGAGCGTGCCGCCGTAGCAGACCAGCGACACCGCACCGCCGCGCCGGCGCAGCCGGGCGCGCTCGATCTCGACCGCGCCCGAGTCGGGCGCGAGCTCGCCCTCGACCGGGTACAGCCGCGCGTGCTCGAAGATCAGCACCGGGTTCGGGTCGGCGAGGGCGCTGGCGAGCATTCCCCGCGCGTCCTCCAGCGTGCCGGGCGCAAGCACCTTGATGCCGGGAATGTGCGCGTACCAGCCTTCCAGGCTGTGCGAGTGCTGCGCGGCGAGCTGTCTTCCGGCGCCTGTCGCCATGCGGATCACCAGCGGCACGCAGAGCTGGCCCCCCGACATGTGCGAGAGCGTGGCCGCCGTGTTCAGGATCTGGTCGAGCGCGAGCAGCGAGAAGTTCACGGTCATGATCTCGACGATCGGCCGCATGCCGCCGAGCGCCGCGCCGATCCCCGCGCCAACGAACGCCGACTCCGAGAGCGGAGTGTCGCGGATCCGCTCGGGTCCGAACTCGTCCAGCAGGCCACGGCTCACCGCGTACGAGCCGCCGTAGCGCCCCACGTCCTCGCCCATCAGGAAGACGCGCGGATCGGCGAGCAGGGCCTCGCGCAGCCCCTCGCGGAACGCGTCGCGGAAGGAGATCTTGCGCGCGGGTCCACTCACCTCGCTCACGGCGCCTCCCGCTCGCAGTAGACGTGGCGCGCGAGATCCTCGACCGGCTCCCAGCTGCCGTTCTCGGCGAACTCGACCGCGCTCGCGACCTCTGCGTCGGCCGCCGCCTCGAACCCGGCGAGCTCCGCGTCGTCGAGCAGGCCCTCGGCGCGCAGCCGCGCGGCGAAGCCCGCGATCGGGTCGCGCTTCTTCCACTCCTCGACCTCGCTCTTGGGGCGGTAGAGCTGCGCGTCGAACATCGAGTGCGCGCGGAAGCGGTAGGTACGCGCTTCGAGGAAGAGCGGGCCGTCCTCTCTCACGGCGACAACCGCGCGGCGCGCGGTTTCCGCGACCGCGCGCACGTCCATTCCGTCCACCGACCAGGCCGGCAGCTCGTAGCTCGCGGCCTTCACGCAGAGGTTCGTCTCGGACTCGGAGCGCGCGAGCGCCGTGCCCATCGCGTACAGGTTGTTCTCGCACACGAACAGCACCGGAAGCTTCCACAGCGCCGCGAGGTTCAGCGATTCGTGGAACTCGCCCTCGGCGATCGCTCCCTCGCCGAAGAAGCAGACGGTGACGCGCGGCCGATTCTGCAGCTTGTCGGCCAGCGCCAGCCCGACGGCGAGCGGAAGCCCGCCCGCGACGATCGCGTTGCCGCCGTAGAAGCGCTTCGCCGTGTCGAAGATGTGCATCGATCCTCCGCGCCCGCCGCTGGCGCCCTCGCGCTTGCCGTACATCTCCGCCATCACCGCTCCCGCGGCGATGCCCCGCGCCAGCGCATGCCCGTGCTCGCGGTACGTGCCGACGATCGCATCGTCTGGCTCGAGAGCCGCCATCACGCCCACCGCCACCGCCTCCTGGCCGATGTACAGGTGCAGGAAGCCGCGGATCTTCTGCTGGCCGTAGAGCTCGGCGCACTTCTCCTCGAAGCGGCGGATCCGGATCATGCCGGCGAGAAGCTGCTGCTCGCGCGCGCGTTCGCCGCTCAAGCGCCCGATTCCAGCGTCGAAGTATCGCCTTCGGGGAGCCCCAGCTCGCGCGCGCGGAGCAGCCGGCGCATGATCTTTCCGCTTCGCGTCTTCGGGATCGCGTCGCGGATCTCGATCTCCTTCGGTGCGACCGCCGCGCCCAGACGCGAGCGCGCGAAGCCGTGGATCTCGCGCACGAGTGCGGGCGTCGCCTCGTGACAGCTCCGCAGCACGACGAACGCCTTCACGCTCTCGCCCGCGACCGGGTCGGGCCTTCCGATCACCGCCGCCTCGATCACCGCCGGGTGCTCCATGAGCGCGCTCTCCACCTCGAAGGGCCCGATCAGATGTCCCGCCGATTTGATCACGTCGTCGGCGCGCCCGACGAACCAGTAGTAGCCGTCCCGATCGCGGCGCACCAAGTCGCCGGACAGGTACCAGCCATCCGCGAAGCACTTCTGGTAGCGCTGCTCGTCGTGCAGGTAGCCGCGGAACATCGACGGCCAGCCGGCGCGAAGCGCGAGCTCGCCGGTGACCTCGGGCTCGGCGATCACGTCGACGCCGCCGTCGGGCCGACGCGCGACGATCGCGGCCTCGATTCCGGGCAGCGGTCGCCCCATCGAGCCGGGCCGGATCGCCTGCGAGGCGAAGTTCGCGATCATGATTCCGCCGGTCTCCGTCTGCCACCAGTTGTCGTGGATCGGCAGCCCCAGCGCCTGCTGGCCCCAGAGCACGGCTTCGGGATTCAGCGGCTCGCCGACGCTGGCGACGAAGCGGAGCCGCGACAGGTCGCGGCGCTTCGCCAGCTCGGAGCCGGCGCGCATCAGCATCCGCACCGCCGTCGGCGCGGTGTACCAGTTCGAGACGCGCTCGCGCTCGAGGATCTCGTACCAGCGCTCCGCATCGAACTCCGCCTCGTCGACCACGCAGGTCACGCCCAGCGAGAGCGGCGCGACGATCCCGTACGACGTGCCGGTGACCCAGCCCGGATCGGCGGTACACCAGAAGATGTCGTCCGGCTGCAGGTCGAGCGCGAGCCGCGCGGTCTCGCGGTGAGCGACGACCGCGGCATGGACGTGGACGGCGCCCTTCGGCGCGCCCGTGGTGCCGCTGGTGAAGTGGAGCAGCGCCGGATCGTCCGGGCTGGTGGGGGGGATTTCGAAGCTCGGGCTCGCGGCGGCGAGGCGCTCGCCGAGATCGTGCGTTCCGAGGCGAAGCGGAGCGGACGCGTCGCGGCCGACCAGAAGCGCGTGCGCGAGCTTCGGCAGCGCCGGACGCAGCGCTTCGACCTTTCGCGTGTAGAGCGGGTCGCTGGTGACCAGCACGCGGCCGTCGCCACGCTCGAGGCGGGTACGGATCGGCTCCGGTCCGAACGCGGAGAAGAGCGGACAGAAGACGCTGCCGTTCTTCAGAGTTCCGAGCGCCGCGATCCAGAGCTCCGGTACGCGCCCCGCGAGCGCGAAGACGCGCTCGCCCTTCCCCACGCCGAGCTCGCGCAGGAGGTTCGCGAAGCGGTTGGTCTGCTCGGCGAGCTCGCGGAAGCTGATCTCGCGAGTGACCCCGTCCCGAGAGAGGAACCGCAGCGCGACACGCGAGGCGAGCGGCCCGGCCGCGTGCCGATCCACGGCCTCGTGCGCGATGTTCAGGCCGCGCCCGCCCGGCAGCCCGGCGAGCGCGCGCCGCGACTCCTGCCAGGAAAAGCCCCTACAGGCCTGGTCGTAGTCGCGCAGGTTCGGCGGCAGGCGCCAGGCCCCCGCGGGCTTCTCGATCGCGGCGATCGGCATGATCTGCTCTCATGGAGCAACGGGCGTGCCCGGTCAAGGGATCGGCGCGGCTGCGAGCTGGGAGCGATCGGCACATCGCTGCGACAACGGGGCGCAGGGAACGGAGCTTGCTCGCTCGTCCGAGCGGAGGTGCGGCGATGAGCGGCGCGCAGGGGGAAGCGGCTGGGGCGGTGCTCGCGGCGCTCTGCGCCGCTCCGGGCGAGGCGGATCTTCCCGCGGTCGCCGCGCGCGTCGCGGCGGCGGTGGCGGGCGCCGAGCCGCTGCAGAGCGAGCGCGAGCGCATCGCCGACCTCTACCGCGGGCTGATCGAGTCGCGCCGCTTCCTGCCCAGCGTCCCGATTCTCGCCAACGCGGGCCGCTCCAACCTGCTCGCCGCCTGCTACGTGATCGAGCCCGAGGACTCGCTCGCGTCCATCTACGAGACGCTGGGCCTCGCCGCGCGAATCCAGCAGGGCGCGGGCGGAGCCGGCATCCACTTCTCGAAGCTGCGCCCGCGCGGAGCTCCGATCCGGCGCTCGGGCGGGGTGAGCCCCGGGCCGCTCGCGTTCATCGAGCTGTTCGCGCACTCCGCGCGGGTGAACGAGCGCGCGGGGCGAAGACCGGGTGCGCACCTGGCGGTGCTCGACGCCGAGCACCCCGACGCGGCCGAGCTGGTCCGCGCCGCGCGGACCGAGCGCGAGGCCATGGCGGGGATGGGGCTCGCGCTCGCCGCGAGCGACGCGTTCCTCGCCAGCGGGTCTCCACTCCTCGACGAGATCTGCGCGGCCATCGTCGACTCCGGTCAGCCGAGCTTGCTCTTCTCCGACGCGATCGAGGCTGCGAACCCGGAGCCCGAGCTCGGCCGGATCCGCGCGACGAATCCCTGCGGCGAGCAGCCGCTGCTCGCGGGCGAGAGCTGCGTGCTGGGCTCGCTCGACCTTCCGGCCTTCGCCGACGCGGGCGGCGCGCTCGACTGGGACTCTCTCGGTCGCGCCTGCGAGGTCGGGATCCGATTTCTCGACGACGTGCTCGAGATCGCGCGCTTCCCCGACCCCGCGATCGAGCGCGCGACGCTGCGCACGCGCAAGGTCGGACTGGGCTTCCTGGGGCTGGCCGATCTGGCGCTGCTCCGCGGCATCGACTTCGACGGCGCGGAGCTGCGCGAGCTCGCCGGCGAGATCGCGCGCTTCGTGTGCGAGCAGGCGCGATCGGCGAGCGCGAAGCTCGCGGAGGAGCGCGGTCCCTACCCCGCCTGGCGAGGGCGAGGCGCGCGCAGACGCAACGCCACCACGACGGCCATTGCGCCGACGGGCACGCTACGCCTGCTCACCGGATCGAGCGGGGGCATCGAGCCGCTGCTCGATCCGGTGCGGGCGATCGCGCTCGGGCCCGGAGAGATCCGCTTCGTCGATCGCTGGCTCGAGGACTGGCTCGGGCCGCGCACCCGAGACCGCGACGCCGTGCTCGCCGCGCTCGCGGCCGGGGTCCCGAGCTCGGAGCTCCCGAAGCTGGCCGAGCGCGATCGCAGACTGCTCCGCCGCGGAAGCGAGCTCGACGCGCGGGCGCAGATCGCCGTGCAGGCCGAGGTGCAGCGCTTCGTCGACGGCGCGGTCTCCAAGACCGTGCATCTCGCGTCCTCCGCGAGCGCCGCCGAGGTGCGCGAGCTCGTGCTCTTCGCGCGGGGGGCCGGCTGCAAAGGTGTGGCGCTCTTCCGCGGTGAACCCGGCTGCGCGCCGTGCGCGCTTCCAGAGCGGAGGTCGCCATGGCTCTGATGGACGACGCCTCGAAGCGCGCGCGGATGGTCGCGCGCCAGATCGAGGCGCGCGGCGTTCGCGACGCGCGCGTGCTCCAGGCGATGCGCGAAGTGCCCCGGCACGTCTTCGTACCGGCCGCGCTCGCGGAGTCCGCCTGCGACGACCGGGCGCTGCCGATCGCCGCGGGCCAGACGATCTCGCAGCCGTATGTGGTCGCGCTGATGCTCGAGGCGCTGGCGCTGCGACCGGCGGACCGCGTGCTCGAGGTGGGAACCGGCTCCGGCTATGCGGCGGCCCTGCTGTCGCGGCTCGCGGCCGAGGTCTACACCATCGAGAGACACGCCGAGCTCGGCGAGCTGGCGCGCGAGCGGCTCGCCGAGCTCGGCTGCGCGAACGTCCGGGTCCGGATCGCGGACGGGACGCTGGGCTGGCCGGAGGCGGCGCCGTTCGACGCGATCCTGGTCTCGGCGGGCGGGCCGCGCGTGCCGGCGTCGCTCGAGGCGCAGCTCGCGGTCGGCGGACGGCTGGTGATTCCGGTCGGCGCGGGACGCGGCAGCCAGCAGCTGCTGCGCGTGGTCCGCACCGCTGGGGATCGACTCGAGCGCGAGGATCTGGGCGACGTGCAGTTCGTGCCGCTCGTCGGCGCCGAGGGCTGGGACGAGACTCCGGCTTGAGTAGAGCGGATCAGCCCGGCTGGGTGACGAAGACCGGCTGAAGCGCGCGGCGCAGCACCCGCTCCGCCACGCTGCCCAGGAACATCCGCGTGATCCCGCTGCGGCCGCGGGTGCCCATCACGATCGCATCCGCTTCGAGCTCGGAGGCGGCATCGACGACCACAGCGTCGGCCGCGCCGTAGCGGATCTCGAGGTGGGCGCTTGCGACCGCACCGGAAGCGCGCAGCTTCTCGAACTCCGCGCGCGCCCACTCCTCGGCGCGCGGATCCTCGAGCGGTCGCTCGGGCGAGCCCGCCGACAGCACGGGCGCGATCGCGTGCACCAGCGCCAGCTCACCGCCCGGCTCGACGAGAATTCGCGCGAGCTCGAGAGCCGCCAGTGCCGGCGCTGAGAAGTCCATCGGCACGACCAGCTTGCGCAGCGCGCGCGGCGCCGGCGAGCCGGCGTGAACGCTGAGCACCGGACAGGCCGCGAGCCGCGCGGTCCGCTCCGCGACGCTGCCGAGCAGCACGTGCGAGAGCCCCGACCGGCCGCGCGTTCCGATCGCGACCAGGTCGGCCCTGGTCTCGGCGGCGCGCGCGCAGAGTCCGCTCGACGGATCCTCGTGCACGACCGTGCACTCGACGCGGATTCCCTCGCGCGACAGGCGCGCCGCGATCGCGTCGAGCTGGCTCTCAGCCTGCTCGCGGGCGTTGCGCAGGTAGTCCGGCGGCACTCCGAGCGAGTGCGGGCCGCTGGCGAGCGGAACCACGAACACCGACGTCACGAGCTCGAGCTCCGCGCCGAAGCGCTTCGCCAGAGCCGCAGCCCATTCGAGCGCGCGCTCGGCGTGCTCGGAGAAATCCGTCGCAACCAGGATTCGCTTCACGTGTGCTCTCCCGACGGCAGCATCGGCTGAAGAGAAGGCGGGGACGGGCGCGCTCAGGGTGGAGGGGAGAGGGGGTCGAGCGCGCCCGCCCCGCACCTCACTTGATCGAGATCTGTCGCGGCTTGACCTCTTCCTTCTTCGGGATCTCGAGGGTCAGAACCCCGTCCTTGAAGCTGGCCTTCATCTCGTCGACGACCGCGGCCGGCGGAAGCGTGAAGGAGCGGCTGAACGAGCCGTAGCTGCGCTCGATCCAGTGCGTCTTGTCCTTCTTCTCCTCGCGTTCGCTCTTCTTTTCGCCGCGGATCGTGAGCACGTTCTCGTGGATCTCGACGGTGACGTCGTCCTTCTTCACGCCCGGGAGCTCGACGGTCACCGAGTAGCCCTTCTCGTTCTCGGAGACGTCGACCGCGGGGGCGAGCCGCTCGGCGCGCTGTGCCGGCGCGCCCCATGCGCGGAACAAGCGTTCGGGCGTAAAGAACTCGTCACCGAATGGATTCCACAGGCTGATCTCTCGCCTCGGACCTTCCTTGGCCATCGCCAATCCTCCCTTTGGATTCTGGAAACGCTGGATCCACTAAGCCCGGTCTTCGCAAGAGCAAGCGCCGTGCCGGCACTCCGTCAAATCCCTCCGCTATGCTCGGGCCGATGGACGAGAAGGATCCCTATGCACTGCTCGGTGTGGCGCGCACCGCGAGCGACGACGAGATCCGCAAGGCGTACCGGAAGCTCGCCCGGAAATACCATCCGGACGTGAACCCGAACGATCGGAAGGCCGAGGAGCGCTTCAAGGAGATCTCGCTCGCCTACGAGGTGCTCGCCGACAAGGAGAAGCGCGCGCGCTACGACGAATTCGGCGCGCAGAGCTTCGCGCAGGGCTTCGATCCCGATCAGGCGCGGGAGTACGCGCGCTGGTCGCGCGGCGCGAGCCAGAGCCCGTTCCACACTCGCTCCGCCAGCGACGTCGACATCGACATCGAGGACCTGCTCGGCGGCCTGTTCGGGGGCGCACGCAGGCCGCGCGGGCCGGCCAAAGGGGCGGACGCCGAGGGGGAGATCGCGATCGACTTCCTCGACGCCGTGCGCGGCGGCGAGGTGCGCGTGCAGGTGGCCGGGCGCGGGGCGCTGCGCGTGAAGATCCCGCCGGGCGCCGACACCGGCACGCGGATCCGGCTCGCCGGTCAGGGCGACGAGGGCGTGCTCGGCGGGTCGCGCGGGGATCTGTTCCTGACGCTGCGGGTCCGCCCGCACCCTTTCTTCAGCAGGAACGGCAGCGATCTGTCGCTCGATCTTCCGGTGACGCTGCCAGAGCTCGTGCTCGGCGCCTCGATCGAGGTGCCGACGCCCGACGGGACGGTGACGATGAGGATCCCCGCCGGCTCGGCGAACGGCCGCAGCTTGCGACTGCGCGGAAAGGGGGTGGCGAAGCTCGGCGCCGCCGGCGAGCGCGGCGACCTGTACGTGCGGCTCGTGGCCGAGCTTCCAGACCCGGCGGATCCGCGGCTCGAGGCGATCATGAAGGAGCTCGAGCCGCTCTACGAGGGGCGCGACGTGCGCGCCCGGCTGAAGAAGGGCGCGCCGTGAAGTACTACACCCGCAGTGAGATCGTCGATATGCTCGAGATCGACGATCTGTTTCTGATCTCGCTGGAGCGCGAGGACATCGTGCTCCCCGACGCGCCGCCCGAGTCCGAAGGCGAGTACTCCGAGCGCATGCTCGAGCGCGTCCGTGTCGCGCAGAACCTGGTCCGCGATCTCGAGGTGAACCTCCCCGGTGTCGCGGTGATCGTCCGGCTTCGCGAGGAGATGGTGGGACTGCGCCACCACATGGAGAGCCTGCTGGTGAAGCTCGGCCAAAAGCGCGGAGCCAGCTAGCCGATATACCTTCGGGGGTGAGGACGCCCCGAGGTGGCCGAATGTCGCAGAGCCTGGCTGAACGCCTCGTGACCGAAGGCCTCGCGAAACGCGAGGACGTGGATCTGGCGCTGGAGAACGCCCCACGAGGCGGCCGCAGCCTCGCAGAGATGCTGGTCGAGATGGGCGCAGGCGACGAGATCGCGATCTTCCGCGAGGCCGCGGCCGAGCGCGGGGTGAAGCTCGAGCGGGCGGAGGATCTCTTCGATCGCGTGGACGTGGCGCTCTCGCGCTCGCTGCCGCGCGTGTACCAGAACCGCCGCCGCTTGGTGCCGATCTGCCGCGAGCACGACGCGCTGCTGGTCGTCTCGTGCGATTCGCAGGCACAGGTTCTCGAGCTGGCCAACGCCCTCGACGCGACGCGCGTCGAGCTGCGCCTGGTCACACCGACCGACTTCCGCCGCCTGCAGTGGGCGATCGACCTGGGCCAGCTTCCCTCGGCGAACGGGCGGATGCGCCCGCGCGCGCGGGAGCGATCTGCTCTCGCACGACGTGCGGATGCAGCCGGAGCACCTGGGGCTGCTCGATTCGCTCTTCGTCGACGCGGTCGGCGAGCGCGCGAGCGACCTGCACCTGGAGCGATACGGGGCACGAGTTCGCGTGCGCCTGCGCGTGGACGGCGATCTGCACGACGTGTCCCATTACCGGCTTCACACCGATCAGTTCTCGGGAATCGTGAACGCGCTGAAGGTTCGCGCCGGCTTGGACATCGCCGAATCGCGTGCGCCGCAGGGCGGGCGCTGCTCGTTTCGGATCGGCGGGCGCATCTTCGACCTGCGCGTCCAGACGCAGCCTTCGCTGCATGGCGAGCACGTCGTCGTGCGCTTCCTGCCGCAGGATCGGGAGCTCTACTCGGTCGAGTCGCTCGGCTTCTCGGCGGAGCTCACCGCGCGCTTCGTGCGGACGATCCGAAGCCCGTCCGGCCTCGTTCTGGTCGCGGGCAAAACCGGAAGCGGCAAGTCCACCACGCTTTACGCCGGGCTTCAGCAGCTGGCGAGGCGGAGCACGCGCAAGGTGATCAGCGTCGAGGATCCGATCGAATACGCGATCGAGGACGTTCAGCAGACCCAGGTGAATCCGGCGGTCGGCTTCGACTTCGCGCAGGCGATGCGTTTCTTCGTCCGCCAGGATCCAGACGTGATCCTGGTCGGCGAGATCCGCGACCCCGAGACGGCGCTCGAGGCCCTGCGCGCGTCGCAGACCGGGCATCTCGTGCTCTCCACCATCCACGCGAACGATGCGATCGACGCCGTGCAGCGGCTCTTCGACCTGGGCCAGCATCCGAACTCGATCGCCGCCGAGCTTCTCGCGGTTTTCTCGCAGCGGCTCGCGAAACGGATCTGTGTCGCTTGCCGGGAGCCGGCCGATCCCGATCCCGCGATCCTGCACGAGATCTATCCGCTCGGCGTGCCGGCGGGATTCCGGTGCTACCGCGGGCGCGGCTGCGAACGCTGCCGGGAGCCGGCCGATCCCGATCCCGCGATCCTGCACGAGATCTATCCGCTCGGCGTGCCGGCGGGATTCCGGTGCTACCGCGGGCGCGGCTGCGAACGCTGCCGTGAGCGAGGCAGCTACGGCCGGATCGCGCTCGGCGAGTACATGCCCAGCTCGCGCGAGCTGCGGCTCGCGATCGCCCACCACGCGGCGCTCGACGAGCTCCGCGAGACCGCTCGTGCGACGGGTCTCTCTCCGTTGCGCGAAAACGCGCTCGCGGCCGTGCAGGCCGGCACGATCGCGCTCGAGGAGCTTCCCTTGCTCCTCTCGCAGGAGCTGCTGGCCGGCTGATTCCGGCGCTGCTTGACTTATCGCCCTGCCGCTACAGAGTGGCTGGAGCAATGAGCGCTCTGGATGACCAGCGGGTGCGACTCGCCTTCTTGGAGATCGGCAGCGAGGATGCTCGCAACCTCGAGAGCCTCAAGCCCGTGCTCGAGAAGCACGCGGACAGCGTCGTGGCCGCGTTCTATCGCCACCTGCTCTCTTTCGAGGAGACGCACCGGCTGCTCGCAGACCCGGACGTCAAGAGCCGGCTGCTCGTGGCGCAGCGCGAGTACCTGCTCTCGCTCGCAGACGCGCCGATCGACGCGGCGTATTTCGCCGGCCGAAGGGCCATCGGCGTCACGCACATGCGCGTCGGCCTCGAGCCGCGCTGGTACCTCGGCGCATACGCGCTGTACCAGCGCCTGCTCGTTCCGCTGATCTGGGAGCACCATCGCGGCAATCCGCCGCTGATCGAGCGGATCGTGATCTCGCTCCACAAACGGCTCATGCTCGACGCGCAGCTCGCGATGGAGTCCTACATCGAGCACCGCGAGGGGCGCCTCGCCTTCCTCAACGCCGAGCTCACGACCGCCTCGCGCGAGCTCGGGCGCCGCTACGATCGAGAGCACGAGCGGCTTCGCGAGGTGTCGGAGCGCGCGCGCGCGGCCGAGGAGCTGGCGTCGGTCGCGACCATCGTGGCCGGTCTCGCGCACGAGATCGGCACGCCGATGGGCGTGATCCAGGGCCATGCGGAGCTGCTCGAGTCGTCGGTGAGCGACGAGCGGGGACTCCATCGGCTGCGCACGATCCGGGAGCAGATCGAGCGCATCTCCGAGATCATGCAGACCCTGCTCAACATGGCGCGGCCCCACGAGAGGGAGCACGTCGACGTCGAGCTGACCGGAATCGTGCGCGGAACCCTGGCCTTCCTCTCCGAGAAGCTCCGCGTGCACAAGATCACGACCTCCCTCGACCTGCCGCAGCGCGCGACCCTGCGCGGCAATCACGACAAGCTCCAGCAGCTGCTCATCAACCTGGTGATGAACTCCGTCGACGCGATGCCAGACGGCGGAAGACTCGGCATCTCGATCGCGCACCCGGACGCGGACCGGATCGAGATCCGCGTGAGCGACAGCGGACACGGGATGCCGCCGGAGGTCGCCAGCCGTGTCTTCGAGCCGTTCTTCACCACCAAGCCTGCGGGGCGAGGCAGCGGGCTGGGGCTGATCGTCGCCAAGGGAATCGTCTCCGACCACGGCGGCACGATCTCGGTCGCGAGCGCCCCGGGCCGGGGCACGGAGTTCACGATCGTGTTTCCGAGCGGGACCGATCAGTCCGACGCGTCTTCGAAGTCGGGGGCGTAGGCGGCGCGAAGCAGATCGCTCTCGGTGACCAGGCCGACCAGCTCGTCGCCCTCGGGCCCGGGCCGGACCACCGGCAGGAATCCGATCTTCAGGCGAAGCATGCGACGCGCGGCATCGCCGAGCGTCGTGGTCTCGGTGGCCGTGTAGGGCTCGCGGTGCATCACCTCGGCGACGCTGATGCCGCGCAGATGATCCATCCGCTCGCCGGCATCACGTTCCTCGAGCCGCGCGATCGACGCGTGCAGGATGTCGCGGTGCGAGAGCACCCCCACCAGCCGCCCGGCCTCGACGACCGGCAGGTGCCGGATCCGCGCGAGCCGCATGATCCGATCCGCGTCGAGCAGGCTCTCGCCCGGCTTGGCGCTGACGAAGTGCCGCCTGACCAGCCTGTTCACCGTGTCCTCGGCTCGCCCCAATCGCTTTCGTCGCGCCACCAGAATCGCCCCGCTTCACGTCCCTGCTGATCCGGCCGGGCGCGTGCATTGCGCGTGCCGGTCACGAGAGGGCCGGGTTTGGAGCACCTGAGCCGGCCGGAACTGTGACTTCACGCGACATTTGAGGCGTCGTGCCTCATAATGACCCCGCAGATGTCGCAGAGCGGTCGCCTGGTGTGGCATGGCCTCTGCTACTTGGAGTCGGCATGAGAGAACCTCGAACGGTCCTGGTCGTCGATGACGAGCCCGCGATGCGCGAGATGCTGGTCTCTCTTCTCGAGGAGGAGGGCATCCGCGCGCGCCCGGCGGGAAATGCGGCCGAAGCGCTGGATTGCACGCGCGAGAGCGACTTCGACGCGGTGATCTCCGACATCCGCATGCCGGGCACGGACGGAATCACGCTGCTCGGCGAGGTGCGCCAGGCGCGCCCCGACACGCCGGTGATCCTGATGACGGCCTTCGGCAGCATCGACTCCGCGGTCGACGCGATGCGCAGCGGGGCCTTCGACTACATCAC
Organism: Deltaproteobacteria bacterium; assembly: GCA_016875225.1. Lineage (NCBI taxonomy): Bacteria > Pseudomonadati > Myxococcota > Myxococcia > Deltaproteobacteria bacterium. The sequence continues at coordinate 10,954 of VGRW01000048.1, read as the reverse complement.
CAAGCCCTTCAAGCGCGGCGAGGTGCTGGCGTCGCTGGAGCGCGCGTTCGAGCGACGGGCGCTGGAGCAGGAGAATCGGCGCCTGCGGCGCGCGCTCGACAAGACCACCTCGTTCGGCGACCTGATCGGCGCAAGCCCCGCCATGCACGAGATCTTCGCTCTGATCCGGAAGATCTCGAGCAGCCGGTCCAACGCGCTGATCTCCGGCGAGAGCGGAACCGGCAAGGAGGTGGTCGCCCGGACCATCCACTTCACCGGGGCGCGAGCGCAGGCGCCGTTCGTTCCGATCAACTGCACGGCGATGCCCGAGGGCCTGCTCGAGAGCGAGCTCTTCGGGCACGTGCGCGGCGCGTTCACCGGCGCGCACTCGACCAAGCGCGGCCTGTTCGAGGAGGCCCACACCGGCACGATCTTCCTCGACGAGATCGGGGACATGAGCCCCGCCCTGCAGAGCAAGCTGCTGCGGGTGCTCCAGGACCAGGAGATCCGGCCGGTCGGCGGCAACAAGGCGGTCCGGGTCGACGTGCGCGTGATCGCGGCGACGAACAAGGACCTGAAGAAGGAGATCGGCGAGGGCCGTTTCCGCCAGGACCTCTTCTACCGGCTGAACGTGATCGCCATCCACATCCCGCCGCTCCGCGAGCGCTCCGAGGACATTCCCCCGCTGGCGCTGGCGTTTCTCGAGCGCCACGCCCCGGACCGCAAGATCTCGCTCTCCCACGGCGCGCTCGAGATCCTCAAGCACCAGCCCTGGGAGGGCAACGCGCGCGAGCTCGAGAACGCGCTCGAGCGCGCGCTGCTCCTGGCCTCGGGCGACGAGATCCAGATCTCCGACCTGCCGAGCTTCGCGGACTCGGCCCGGCGAGACCCGGAGCCGGACCATCCCGAGCGCAAGCTGCTCGCCTCGGCGCTCGAAAAGCAGATGTCGCTGCGAGAGCTCTCCGACCTGTACACGCAGCGGATCCTCGATCTCGTCCACGGAAACAAGGTCCGGGCGGCTCGCATATTGGGGATCAACCGGCGTACCCTGTACCGGCGCGGCGAAATCCGACAGCGTGAGGCGGTCCGCAACGCCGCAACGGAGACAATTTGATGCAGATCGCGACGATCCTCGTCCCCACGGACTTCTCGGAGCACGCGCAGAAGGCGATCGAGACCGCCGAGATCCTGGCCAAGCCGCTCTGCGCGTCGATCCACCTGCTGCACGTCCTGCATCTGCCGGTGCAGGCGGTCACGCCAGAAATGGCCGTGGTGCCGGTCGGCTTCTGGCAGGATCTTCGGGCGCACGCGGAGCGAAAGCTCGACGAGTCGCGCAAGGCGATCGAGAGCCACGGCGTGCGCTGCGCGACCGAGGTGATCGAGGACATTCCCGGGTTCGCGATCGCGGCCGCGGCCAAGCGCACGAACGCGGACCTGATCGTGATGGGCAGCCGGGGCCTGACGGGAATCAAGCACGCGATCCTCGGCTCGGTCGCGGAGCGGACAGTGCGCAGCGCGCCCTGCCCGGTTCTGACCGTGAAACAGGACGGCGGCGGAGCCCTGCGGCTGCGGACGATCCTGGTGCCGATGGACTTCTCGCCCTCTTCGCACCGCGCGCTCGACATCGCCAAGGAGCTCGCGAAGTCGGCGGGGCCCGCGCACCTGATCCTGGTGCACGCCTACTACGTGCCGATCGAGCTGGAGCAGTTCCTGATCCAGCAGGGCGATCCGGTGCTCGAGCGTCTGTCGGAGAGCGTGACGAAGGATCTGGAGAAGATCCTCACGGGACTGCAGGACGCCGGGATCTCTTCCGAGTACCTGGCCAGCCGCGGCGCGCCCGAGCGGCTGATCGTCGACCTCGCGAAGCAGAAGCACGCAGACCTGATCGTGATGGGCACCCACGGCCGGCGCGGACTCACGCACCTGCTGCTCGGCAGCGTCGCCGAGCGGGTCGTGCGCACGGCGGACTGCCCGGTGATGACCGTGCAGGAGAAGCGCGGCTAGCTCAGCCGAACTTGCCGCGGATGTAGTCCTCGGTCGCGCGCACCCGCGGCTTCACGAAGAGTTCGCCCGTCTCGCCGAACTCGATCACGCGGCCCAGGTACATGAACGCGGTGTAGTCGGATACGCGCGCGGCCTGCTGCATGTTGTGCGTGACGATCACGATCGTGTAGCGGTCCGCGAGTCCGCGCATCAGCTCCTCGATCTTCTGCGTGGCGATCGGGTCGAGCGCGGAGCACGGCTCGTCGAGCAGGATCACCTCGGGCTCGACCGCGATCGCGCGCGCGATGCAGAGCCGCTGCTGTTGCCCGCCGGAGAGGCCGAGTGCGCTCTCGCGCAGCCGGTCCTTCACCTCGTCCCAGAGGCCCGCGCCGATCAGGCTGCGCTCGACGATCTCGTCCAGCTCGACGCGCTGCGAGAGCCCGTGGATCCGGCAGCCGTAAGCGACGTTCTCGTAGATCGACTTCGGAAACGGGTTCGACTTCTGGAACACCATGCCGATGCGCCGGCGAAGCGCGAAGACGTCCACCTCGGGCTCGAAGATGCTGCGTTCGTGGAAGAGCAGCTCTCCCGCGACCCGAACCCCGTCGACGAGATCGTGCATGCGGTTGATGCAGCGCAGCAGCGTCGACTTCCCGCAGCCCGACGGGCCGATCAGGGCCGTGATCTTGTGCTCGGGGAAATCGAGGCTCACGTCGGCGAGCGCCCGGGACGCGCCGTACCAGAGCGAAAGCCCGCGCACGCGGACGACCGCCTTCTCGAACTCCGGGAGCCGCGAGAGCTCGGGATTCAGCGTCGGCGCCGTCGTCAAATCGCACTCCCGGCGTACTTCCGCCGCAGGTGATTGCGCACCAGGATCGCGGTGAGATTGGTCGAGAGGACCACCAGGATCAAGAGCAGCGCGGTCGCGAAGACCAGGGGCCTGACCGCCTCGATGTTCGGGCTCTGGAAGCCCACGTCGTAGATGTGGAAGCCCAGGTGCATGAACTTCCGCTCCAGGTGCAGGAACGGGAACTCGAGATCGAGCGGAAGGCTCGGCGCGAGCTTCACCATTCCCACGATCATCAGCGGCGCGACCTCACCCGCCGCGCGGGCCATCGCCAGGATCAGTCCCGTGAGCACGCCGGGAAGCGCCGCCGGAAGCACGACGCGCCAGAGCGTCTCGAACTTCGTCGCGCCCAGCGCGAGCGACCCCTCGCGAACCACGCGCGGAACCGCGGCGAGGCCCTCTTCGGTCGCGACCACGACCACGGGAACCGTGAGCAGCGCGAGCGTCAGGCTCGCCCAGAGGATGCCGCCGGTGCCAAACGTCGGCGTCGGCAGCCGGTCCGAGAAGAACAGAGCGTCGAGCGAGCCGCCGACCACGTAGACGAAGAAGCCGAGACCGAAGACGCCAAAGACGATCGAAGGCACGCCCGCGAGGCTGTTCACCGCGATCCGCACGCAGCGCACGACCAGACCCTGCTGCGCGTACTCGCGCAGGTACAGGGCGGTCAGCACGCCGAACGGAGCGACGGCCAGACTCGTGAGCAGGACCATCAGCACGGTGCCGAAGATCGCCGGGAAGATGCCGCCCTCCGTGTTCGACTCGCGCGGCTCGCCGGCCAGGAATTCCCAGAGGCGGGACGCGTAGAGCGCGAGCTTTCCGCCCGCGCCCAACTCGTTCGCGCGCAGCGCGCGCACGACGTGCGCGAGCGGGATCGCCGCTTCGCGGCCGTCGGCGGTGCGCATGACCAGCTGATCGGCCAGGAGCGCGGCCTCGCGCGTAGTCAGCACGCTCGCGGCGTCCTCGTAGTGGGCCTGCAGTCCCGCGACGTCGCGTCCCTCGCGGCGCAGCCGCTCGATCTCGCGATTCAGGCCGCGGATCTCCTCGCGGAGCGCGTCGACGCTCTCGGCACGCTCGTCGCGCTTTGCGCGCAACAGACCCGGGAGCTCGGCCCAGACCGCCTCCGCACCCTCCACCCGCACGCGATCGGAGCTGCGGATCGCGACCGGAGTGCCGTAGAACCGGCCCCACGACTCGCGCTCCAGCACGCCCGCGTCGCGCGGCAAGGTCTCGCTCTCGATCTCGGCGACGTCGACCCAGCGGAAGTCCGCGCCGCGGAGGTCGCGATTGCCCACCGCGACGCGAACGCGCTCGCGCGGCTCGCCGCGAGCGTCGAGGTCGAGCTCGCGATCGACGATCTCGCCGAGCAGGGTCGATCCGTCGCGCAGCCGAAGCTCCGCGAGGTCGGCCTGCCAGAAGTGTCCCAGCCCGTTCGCCGCGACGAGAAATACCAGGCCGCCGACGAGGAGCAGATTCAGCGCCAGCGCGCCCGCCGTGAGCGCGATCATGGCGTCCCCGCCCGCACCTCTTCGGAGTCGGAACGCCATGCTCTAGCTTCCCGAGTACCGACGCCGCAGGCTCTCGCGAACGAGATCTGCGACGGTGTTGAGAGCGAACGTGACCACGAAGAGCAGCAGCGCCGAGAGGAAGAGCACGCGGTAGAGCGTGGCGCCGTGCGGGGCCTCCGGAATCTCCACCGCGATGTTCGCGGAGAGCGAGCGGAAGCCGTCGAACGGGCTGAACCCCAGCAGCGGCGTGTTCCCGGTCGCCATCAGCACGATCATGGTCTCGCCCACCGCGCGCCCGAAGCCGATCATCACCGCGGCGAAGAGCCCCGGACTCGCAGCCGGCAGCACGACACGCGCCAGTGTCTGCCAGCGGGTAGCGCCGAGCGCGAGCGAGGCCGCAGAGAGCGATCTGGGCACGTTCGAGAGCGACTCCTCGGAGATCGCGAAGATGATCGGGATCACGGCGAACGCCATCGCGATTCCCGCGACGACGGCATTGCGCTGGTCGTAGGCGAGGCCCGTGGTCCGGACCAGCCAGCTTGCGAAATCGCCGCCGAATGCGAACGCCTCGACGCTTCCCGAGAGCGAGATCGCGCCGGCCGCGCCGAGCGCGAGCGCCGCGGCCGCGAGCGCCACCTCGGCTCCGAGCGGCAGCCGCGAGCGCAGCCGGGCGGGAAGCGCGCGGAACACCGCGCCCGCGGCCAGCGCCAGGAGCGGCGCGGCCGCGATCCACACCAGCAGGCCCGGCAGCAGGCGCTCCAGCCGGGGCGCCAGCCAGAGCCCGGCCAGGAATCCCAGCACGACACTCGGAAGTGACGCCATGATCTCGACCGTCGGCTTGACCCAGCGCTGCAGGCGCGGGTCCATCAGCTGCGAGGTGTACAGAGCGCCCAGGATCCCGAGCGGGATCGCGAAGAACAGCGCGTAGAAGGCGCCCTTCAGCGTGCCGATCGCGAGCGGGGTGAGCGAGAGCTTCGACTCGAACTCCTCGGAGCCTCCGGTCGACTGCCAGACCCAGGCCGGCTCGGGGTAGTCCTCGTACCAGATCGGTGCCGCCAGGGCGGCCAGCGACGCCTCGGGGTGGGGATTGCGCACCGCGAAGGCGCTCACGCCCGAGGGGCTCGCGAGGTAGAGCGCGTCCCCACGCGGAGCGAGCGCCGCGGCGCGCACGTCGCCGTCGGGGGCGGATCCGCGCCAGAGCGTGCGCTCGGACGTGGTGTGGTAGAGCCCGATCTCGCCGTCCTCGCCGAGCGCCGCGAAGCTGCGCTTGCGCCACGAGGGGGCGATCGCGCGAATCGCCGCGCCCTGTGACTCGAGCACGTGCGCGCGCACCAGCTCGGAGTGCGCGCGACCGGTCCTCACGCGGAACCAGATCGAGAGGCTGCCGTCCGCGTGTCCGACGACGACGCTCCGCCCACCGACGAGCAATGACAGCGCAGAGATCGGCGATCCCGTTTCGCTGACGAGCGGGTGGCGGATCCCCTCCTCGGTGAGCTCCCACCAGTAGAGCGTTCCGCGCGCGTCGGCCCCGTACACCTGGCGCTGGTCCGAGTCGATCGCGAGCCGCGTGACACCCTCCGGTGACGGAATCCGCGAGAGCGAGGACCGCTCGTCGCGCTCGCCGGAGAATTCGTTCACGCGGATCGAGCGGCGAACGACCACGAGCGTGCCGTCGGAGAGGACGGCGGCAGCCGCGGCACCGGTCGCGCGCGCGCGCGCGGAGAAAGCCAGAACGCGGGCCCCACCGGGCTCGAGCGCGAGCTCCACCGGCTCGCCGAGTTCGGCGCGGACTGCGCGCGCACCACCCTCGCCGTACGTCACCCGCCAATCGACCGGCACCACGATCGCGCGCCCGTCGACCGTGAGCGCGGTGAAGGTCGACTCGCCCGGGGCGTCTCCGACGGCCACGATCTCGCCTTCGATCGGCGCCTGCAGCGTGGTCTCCTGCGATCCGGTCGCAGCGTCGAGAACCGCCACGAGGCCGTCGCGCGAGACGCTGGCGAGGCGCTCGAGCGACGGATCGACCAGCAACACCGCGGGCTCGACCGGAAGCCCTGCGAGCAGGCGCGGCTCGGAGAGCTTCGCACCGCGCAGGAGCGGCGCGACCTCGAGCAGCAGGAAGCCGAGGATTCCGACCAGCGACAGCACGACCGCGAGCCCCGCGGCGCGCACCAGCGCGCCGGCCGCGCGGTCGCGAAGCAACCGGCCCCGAGACGTCGAGACGGGGAACGCCGACGGAAGTGGGGGGGCGTCGGCATTCGGCTCGGGTCGCGAGGCCGGCTGCATCGCTAGCGCAGCTTCGCGAGCTCTTGCTCTACGACGCCGGCCTTGAGCGGCAGATAGCCGTCCTTGAGCACGATCTGCTGACCCTCGCGCGAGAGCACGAAGCACAGGAACTGCTCGGTGAGGGGGTCGAGCGGCTTGCCGGGCGCGCGATTCACGTACACGTACAGGAAGCGCGCGAGCGGATACTTGCCCGCGTACACCTCTTCCGGGTCGGTGCTGGCGAACCCGCTCTTCGCGTCGCGCGCGAGCGCGAGCGCCTTCACGCCCGATGTCTGGTAGCCGAGCCCGCTGTAGCCGATGCCGAGCTTGTCCTCGGTCACGCCCTGCACCACGGACGCGGAGCCGGGCTGCTCCTTCACCGTGTCGCGGAAGTCGCCGCCGCAGAGGGCGGTCTCCTTGAAGTAGCCGTAGGTGCCCGAGGCCGAGTTGCGGCCGTAGAGCCGGATCGGCTGCGAAGCGAGCGCGCCCGTGACGCCGAGCGATCCCCAAGTGTCGAGCGCGCCGGCCTCGCCGCAGCGGCGCGATTTCGAGAAGATCGCGTCGACCTGCGGCAGCGTGAGCTTCTCGAGCGGGTTGTCCTTCGAGACGTAGACGGCCAGGGCGTCCACCGCGACGCGGATCTGCGTCGGGGGGTAGCCGAACTTCTTCTCGAAGGCGTCGACCTCGTCCGCCTTCATGGCCCGGCTCATCGGGCCGATCTGCGCGGTGGCCTCGATCAGCGCCGGCGGCGCGGTCGACGACCCCTTGCCCTCGACCTGCACGCGCACACTCGGATAGGAGGCGTGGAAGGCCTCCGCCCAGAAAGTCATCAGGTTGTTCAGCGTGTCCGACCCGATCGAGTTCAGGTTCCCCGCCACGCCGCTGGTGCGGGCGTAGGGCTGGATGGCCGGGTCCACGCTGGCCTCGGAGGCCGGCGCCTGGAGCGGCGCCCCGAACAGGCCCGCGGCCGTAAACGCGATCGTCAGCGCCATTCGCTTCATCGTGGTTCTCTCGTCTGTGGTTTCTGGCGGCGAAGATGAGGGGGGTGGGTGTCGCGGCCGGGTCGCCCGCTTGACGTTTCGGTGACGAATCCTTTCCCGGAATCGCTACACCGCCGTAACGAGTTCGACACGCTGGCCGGCGCCGGTCGGGCTATGCTCCGAGCCGTGACCGGAAGAGCGAGCAAGTCGGAGTCGACCATCGACGCCCTGCGCGAGCAGATTCTGCGCATGGGGGCTCTGGCGGAGGCGATCCTGGCCAAGGCCCTGCGCTGCGTGGTCGAGCGCGACCGCGCGATCGGCGAGGCGGTCCAGCGCGACGACCTCGCGATCGACCAGCTCGACGTCGCGATCGACGACGCCATCCTCCGCGCGCTCGCGCTGCAGGCGCCGGTGGCGGAGGATCTTCGCCAGGTGATCGCGATCAAGACCATGGCGACGGACCTGGAGCGGATCGGGGACCTGTCGCGGAACATCGCCAAGAGCGGGATGCGGCTCGCCGAGCGGCCCGAGACGCAGCTCCCCAGCCGGCTCGAGCCGCTCCGGAACGCGGCCACCCGCCTGCTCCGCACGGCGCTCGACAGCTTCCAGACGCTCGACGCCGAGGCCGCGCGCGGGGTGATCGCCGGCGACGACCGCGTCGACGAGCTGCAGGACGCCCTGGTGCGCCAGCTGATCGAGGGGATGGAGGGCGACCCGTCCAGCGCCTCGCAGGCCGTGGACGTGATCTTCATCGCCGAGAGCCTGGAGCGGGTCGGCGATCACGCCACGAACATCGCCGAGGACGTGATCCTCGCGGTCGAGGCGCGGAACGTGAAGCACGCCGAGAAGCTCGCCCGCCGCGCGCAAGGGAGCGGGACGTGAGCGCGCGGATCCTCGCGGTCGACGACGAGCCGGATCTGCTCGAGCTCGTCCGCCTGGGACTCAGCCAGGCGGGCTACGTCGTCGAGACCGCACGCACCGGAACCGAGGCGCTGGCCGCGCTGCGGCGCGCGCCCCCCGACCTGGTCGTGCTCGACGTGATGCTGCCCGACCTGTCCGGCACCGAGCTCTGCGCGCGCATCCGCGCCGACCAGCGGCTGGCCGCGGTGCCGATCATCATGCTCACCGCGAAGTCCGAAGAGATCGACCGGGTCGTCGGACTCGAGGTCGGCGCGGACGACTACGTGACCAAGCCGTTCAGTCCGCGCGAGCTCGCGCTCCGCGTGCGCGCGGTCCTGCGCCGGCGCGCGCCGTCGGACGAGCGCCTGCGCGTGCTCGAGCACTCAGTGCTTCGCGTCGACCCCGAGGCGCACCGCGCAAGCGTCGGCGGCGACGAGATCGTGCTCACCGCCAAGGAGTTCCAGCTTCTGCTCGCGCTGATGACCCGGCCGGGGCGAGTGATGACTCGCGAGCGGCTCCTCGACGAGGTCTGGGGCTCCGACATCACCGTCACCTCGCGCACGATCGACACGCACCTGAAGCGGCTGCGCGAGAAGCTCGGCGCGGCGGGCGCGCTGGTCGAGACCGTGCGCGGCGTCGGCTATCGCTTCGCCGAGTAGAGTCGGCCGAGGGCTGCGCTTGGCCATGCCCAGGATCCAGCGAAGACTGATGCTCGCGCTGGCCGGGCTGGCCGTTTCGGTCTGGGCGGTCTCCGGCCTCTGGGTCGAGACCGCGACGAGACAGAGAGAGCACCTCCTGATCGAGTCGTCGCTGGTCGCGAGCGCGCGAACCGTTGCCGAGCTGGTGCGCGAGCTTCCCTTCGAGCCGACGCGCAGGTCCGAGCTGTCCGAGCTCGCGGCCCGGGCTGCGCGTGCCGCCGGCGTGCGGGTCACGTTGATCGCTCCGGACGGGACGGTGGTGGCCGACTCGCAGGTGACGCTCGAAGACCTCGACGCCGTCGAGAGTCACGCGCGCCGCCCCGAGGTCGCCGCCGCGCTCGCGGGCAGAATCGGGACCGACACCCGCCGCAGCGACACCGTCGGCCAGCCGTTCCTCTACCTCGCGATCCCGCGCGCGGCTCCCGCCGGTCCCGGCGTGGTGAGGGTCGCCGCCGATCTCTCGTCGGTCGACTCGGCCGTCGCCGGGCTGCGCTGGGCGCTCGTCACCGGGGGCGTGCTCTCACTCGCCGGCGCGCTCTTGCTCTCGTACTTCTTCTCGCGCGCGCTGCTCCGGCCCGTCTGGGCGTTTCGAGGCACCCTCGCGCGCCTCTCCGCGGGCGAGCTCGGCGCGCGGGTGCGCTGGAGCTCGAACGACGAGCTCGGCGAGCTCGCGCGCTCGCTCGATCGGATGGCGGAGGACCTCGAGCGGAGCCAGGCCGAGATCGTCGCCGAGCGCGACCGACTCGCCATGGTCCTGCGGGTGATGGTCGAGGGCGTGCTGGTCGTCGACGCGGAGGAGCGGATCGTGCTGGCGAACCCGCGCCTTCGCGAGCTTCTCGGGATCCGCGGCGAGATCGAGGGGCTGCGGCCGATGGCCGCTCTGCGCAACGCCGAGGTCGACGACGCGATGCGCGCCGCGCTCGCCGCCGACCAGCCGATCCAGCGCGAGATCGCCCTCGCCGTCCCGGAGCCGCGCGTGCTCGCGGTGCACGCCGCGAGCTTCAATCTGGGCGACGCGCGGCGCGCCGTCGCGGTCTTCCACGACATGACCGAGGTGCGAAGGCTCGAGAACGTCCGCCGCGACTTCGTCGCCAACGCCTCGCACGAGATCAAGACTCCGCTCACGGCGATCCGCGGCTTCGCCGAGATGGTGCTCGCGAGCGACCTGTCCGCGCAGGACTCGCGCAGCTATCTCGAGATCATCCTGCGCCACAGCGAACGCCTCTCGCGGCTGGTCGAGGACCTGCTCGAGCTCTCGCGGCTGGAGAGCGGCAAGGTCACGCTCGAGCCCGAGGAGCTCGACGTGGCGGAGCTGGCGGCGAAGCTCTGCCGGGAGCTCGAGCCGCGGCTTCGCGAGCGCGGAATGTCGGTGCGAATTCACGCCGAGGGCGCGCCGCGCGCGCTGGCCGACGCGCGCGCCGTCTACCAGATCCTGCAGAACCTGCTCGACAACGCGCTCAAGTACTCCGATCCCGACCGCAACATCGACGTGCGCATCCGCGCGCAGGGGGTGTTTGTGCGCGTGGACGTCGTGGACCAGGGATTCGGCATCTCCGAGGTCGATCGCGCGCGGATCTTCGAGCGCTTCTACCGCGTGGACCGAGCGCGCTCGCGCGAGCAGGGGGGCACGGGCCTGGGGCTTTCGATCGTGAAGCACCTGGTGCACGCCTCGGGCGGCGAGCTCTCGCTCGAGAGCACGCCCGGCGTCGGGTCGACCTTCAGTTTCACGCTGCCGGCGAACTTCACGCGCTCGTAACACGTCCGCCCTGATTTCGATCGGGCCGCCATCTAGCCCCC
>VGRW01000047.1 GCA_016875225.1 Deltaproteobacteria bacterium | reverse complement strand
GCGCTCGGCGCCGACCTGCGCATCGTCGCGCCCGACGCGCGGATGTCGGTGATGGAGATCAAGTGGGGCCTGATCCCCGACATGTCCGCGACCCAGTCGCTGCGCCGCCTGCTCCCGCTCGACGTCGCGCTCGAGCTCACGCTCACCGGCCGCGTCGTCTCCGGGACCGAGGCGAAGGAGATTGGCCTTGCCACCCGCGTCTCGGCCACCCCGCGCGAGGACGCGCTCGCGCTCGCCGCCGAGATCGCCGGCAAGAGCCCGGACGCGATCCGCGCCGCCAAGCGCCTGTTCCAGGAAGCCTGGCACGCCCCGGCCGCCGACGGCTTCCTCCTCGAAGAGACCCTGCAGCGCTCGCTGATGGGCCGGCCCAATCAGGTCGAGAGCGTGAAGGCGAACTTCGAGAAGCGCGCCCCCCGGTTCCAGAATCCCTAGAAGCGGTCTCGGAAACCCCGACCCGAGCCCGGCGCGCGGATTCGGCCCGAGATCGAGGCGCGAGAGCGCAGGCGTATCTCGTCGATACGGCGAGCTCTCGCAACGACGAGATCGGGGCGAAGACGCGTGTCCGGCGACGGGAGCGGGTTTCCGAGACCGCTTCTAGTAGTCGTCGCCCTTCAGATCCAGGAAGACGATTCCGCCGACGAGATCGAGGATCTCGAGCGGGTCGATGCCGAGATCGATGCCGATGATCGCGGCCTGGAAGCCGGCCCCGACCTCGAGCGGTCCGTAGTAGGGCTTCGACCAGCCCTCTTCCGTCTTGTCGCCGGCCACGCTGAGCTCGGCGCCGGCGAACGACTCGATTCCGACGGGAAGGTTCACGCGCGGACGACCGCGCGGGCCGGGAATGCCCGCGAACACGGTCGCGTGCGCGCCGAGCACCACGTCGACGGCCTCCGTGACGCGAGCCTGGACGGTGAAGCCGGGTCCGACGCGCACGCGGAGGCGCACGAGATCGAGAATGTCGAAGAGGCGGTTCGGGATGTACATGAGCACCGGGTGCTTCTCGCGCGGCTCCTCGGCGGGCTCCGCCTTGGCGGGCTCTCCCGCCGCGGGCTCGGCCATCGCCGACGTCGCCGCGAGGGCGACACAGAACACGAACGCAGCGAGCGCGGCTCGAATGGTCGTCGTCATTACGCCTCCTCTTTTCATCCTACCGCGAAGTCTCGCGGTGCGAAATGCAATCACTGCGGCTCCCATGCGGGTCGGCCATCCATGCGCGCCCACTCGCGCATCTTGCCGGAGATGAAGTCCACGGTTCGTCGGTGCGCCTCCCGCGCGCCGATCGCCGGGTCGACGGCCGGCCCGAAGGCGAAGCGCAGCTTGCGATCGCGGTGCAACGGGCCCCACTCCTTCATGAACTCGAACCGTTTTCCGTTGCCCCAGAAGTCGGTGCGAAGCGCGATCGGCACGACGCGGACGCCCGTCCTCGCGGCGAGCTTCACGCCCAGGGAATTGAAGTTTGCCGGGCGGAACTCGTCCTGCCGCGTGCCCTCGGGAAAGATCACCAGCGAGACTCCACCCGCCAGCCGCTTCGCGCCCTCCTCCAACACCGTGACCATGTCGCGGCGCGCATCCTTGCGCGTCACGACCACCGGATCGCGCGAGCGCATGATCGGGCCGAACAGGCTGCCGCGGGTCAGCGATTCCTTGACGACGAAGGTGACCGGTCGATGCGGCCGGATCAGCGCCGGCAGCACCATCGATTCGGTCGTGCTCATGTGATTGGAGACGAACACGACCGGCGCCCGAAGCGCCGCCACGTTCTCCAGGCCCTCGATGTCGAAGCGCGCGCCGTGGCGCTCCATCGAATCGAGGACCTCCCATGAGCTGCGGTTCCAGGCCTCGTCGGCGAAGCGGCCGCGCCGGGCCGCCCTGGAGCAGCTCAGCACCAGCCGGATGTAGTCGGCGTAGAAGACCCAGCGCGCGCCGCCCAGCCAGCGATCGAGGAGCGTTCGCCGTCTGCCCGGGTCGGTGACGTACGTTCCGCCGGGAAAGTAGTTCGTCAGTCGCATGGCGGATGCGATTCGTGTCCGACCTCGACGACCGCCACCCCGCGAGTCTCAGCGCTTCACGAAGTCGATCACGACGCCCGCGGCTTCGCGCCGGCGGTAGACGATCTCGACGCCCTCGCCGTAGCGCGCCTGCATCTGGTGCAGGAGCGGGATCGGGTCGTGGTCGTTCACGAAGCGCATGGTCTCGCCGGCGTTCAGGGCATCCAGCGCGCCGAAGATGGCCGCGTGACGGAAGCGCTTGGCGACGCCGCGGGCGTCGAACCCGTAGATCGCATCGGACGTGGTGTGGTCATGGACGTGCGGTGTGCTCATGGCTCGGCTCCAGGCTGTGAAAGTCGCCGCATCATAGTCGAGCCTCAGTGCTCTTTGCCGTCGGCGCGCGGACGCAGCAGCCAGGGAACGTAGCGCCAGCCGAGCAGGCCGAAGCCGGCCAGCCAGCAGGTCGCGGTCAGGTGGAGCCACGTCGGATAGGAGCTCGGGGCGAGCTGCGGCGCGACGATGCGCAGCGCAAGGCCCGTCAGCATCACCCAGAGCACCGCCTTGTCGAGCGCGTCGAAGACGACCTTGCGCCCGGTGTGCCCGCGCGAGATGCGCACGATCATCGCCGGCGTGATCAGCCCCATTGCGCCGAGCGTGAAGAGATGGACCGAGACGCTGCCGACCCAGGCGTGCCCCTGCCCGATCGCTTCGACGCCGAGCTGGGCGATGATGGCGGCGGCGCCGAGGAACATGATGCCGACGTCGATGCGCGTGAGCGCCCGGTGCGGGTGCCACATGGAGAAGCGGCCGAGCAGAAGAAGCGCGAGCAGCCCGCTCGCGGACGCCGCGAGCGCGTCCGGCAGGAACGGCGCGAACACCAGCGCCAGGCCCAGGCTCTTGATCGCGTGGTCGAGCGCCGCGATGCGCGGAAGCGAGAGCTGGAACACGCCCTTCATGAACTGCACGAGCGTGCGCTCGAGCATGATCAGGAAGGCCAGCCGGAACAGCGCCAGCGCCATGCCCCGCCCCGTCGCGAAGTGCTCGGGCGAGAGCAGCAGCCACTTGGCCGGCAGGAAGAGCGGGAGCGCGATCCAGAAGTACACGTTGTCGCGGTAGCTGTCCGTCTTGCGATGCCCGATCAGCGTGACGAGCAGCAGGCCGACGATGGAGGCGAGGTACAGGTAGGACGAGAGCGCGAGCAGCGCGGCGGGCCAGACGCCGCCGAAGAGCATGCCGGCGCGCTCGAAGATCCACGCTGCGGCCAGAAAGATCAGCGTGCCGCCGTGATGGCCGCGGATGCCGACCCAGTTCTTGCTCGAGGTCAGAAGGAACCCGCCGAGCATCGCCCAGCCGAAGCCGAAGAACATCTCGTGGGCATGCCACTGCAGCGGCGCGGTCGCGAGCGCCGCGGGCGGCGGCACGCTGCCGCCGAGCATGAGCACCCAGGTCAGCGGCAGCGTGGCGCCGGCCAGGCAGGCCAGCGCGAAGAACGGCCGGAAGCCGACGAGCCAGAACGGGTGGGCCATTGCGCGGGTGAGCATCGAAGCCGTCGAGGGAATTCCTAGGCGAGCAGCCGGCCCAGGATCTCGCGCAGGACGGCGGGGTCGGCCTTGCCGCCGCTGGACTTCATGACCTGACCGAGGAAGAAGTTCAGGAGCTTCGTTTCTCCGGCGCGGTACTTGGCGAGCTGCGCGGGGTTGGCGTCGATCACCGCGCGCGCCAGGCGCTCGAGCTCGCCGGTGTCGGAGACCGCCTCGAGACCGCGCGCGCGCATGATCGCTTCCGGGCGCTCTCCCGTCTTCGCCATCTCGGCGAAGACCTCGCGGGCCGAGCCCGCGGTGATGCGGCCGGCGTCGACGAGCGCGAGCAGATCGACCAGGTGCGCGGGCGTGATCGGCAGCTCGCGAAGCGCGCGGCCGGACTCGGTCATCGTCGCGAGCACGTCGCGCATGATCCAGTTCGAGACGACCTTCGGCTGGCCGCAGGCGCGGACCGCGGCCTCGAAGAACTCCGAGACGTCGCGGTCCTCGGTCAGCACGGCCGCGTCGTAGGACGGAATCCCGAGCTCGGCGCAGTAGCGCGCACGGCGGACCTGCGGCAGCTCGGGAAGCGAGGCGCGGATGCGCTCGAGCGTGTCGGGTGAGACGCGCAGCGGCGGCAGGTCAGGGTCGGGGAAGTAGCGGTAGTCGTCGGCCTGCTCCTTGGTCCGCATCGGCGTCGCCACGCCCGCGCGGTCGTCCCAGTGCATCGTCTGCTGCTCGATGGTCCCGCCGCCCTCGAGCAGGTCGACCTGGCGGCGGATCTCGGAGGCGATCGCGCGCTCGACGAAGCGGAACGAGTTCAGGTTCTTGAGCTCCGTGCGGGTGCCGAGCTTGGTGTCGCCGATCCTGCGCACCGACACGTTGGCGTCGCAGCGGAACTGGCCCTTCTCCAGGTCGGCGTCGGAGACGTCCAGGTAGCGCAGGATCTGGCGCAGGCTGCGCAGGTACGCGCCGGCCTCGTCGGGCGTGTGGATCGTGGGCGTCGAGACGATCTCGACCAGCGGCGCGCCGGCGCGGTTCAGGTCGACGTGCGTGACGCCGCCGCCGGTCACGGCGTCGTCGTGGATGTTCTTCGCCGCGTCCTCTTCCATGTGGATGCGCGTGAGCGCGATCTGTCGCGTCTCGCCGTCGAGCTCGATCGGCACCGCGCCGTCCGTGCAGTACGGCTCCTCGTACTGCGAGATCTGGTAGCCCTTGGGCAGGTCCGGGTAGAAGTAGTGCTTGCGCGCGAAGACCGAGACCGGGTGCACCTTGCAGCCGAGCGCGAGCGCGAGCCGGACGGCCAGCTCCACCGCCTTCTCGTTCAGCACCGGCAGCACGCCGGGCAGGCCGACGTCGACCTCGGTGGTCTGCGTGTTCGGAGCCGCGCCGAAGGCGTGCGGGGCGGAGCTGAACAGCTTCGACTCGGTCTTGAGCTGCGCGTGCACCTCGAGACCGATCACCGCCTCCCATCCGGAAGGCATCTTGAACGCGCCCGGCTCGGCCATGCGGCTAAGGTACCAAGTTGATCAGCCGGCCGGGAACGTAGATCACCCGGCGCGGCGCGCCCGAGCCGACGTGCTTGGCGACGTTCTCGCTGGCGAGCGCGGCGGCCAGCGCGGTGGCCTGGTCGGCGTCGGACGGAACGCGGACGCGGTCGCGAACTTTTCCCGCGACCTGGACCGTGAGCTCGATCTCGTCCTGCACGAGGAGCGCTCGCTCGGCCACCGGCCAGGGCGCGCGGACCAGGGACTCCGCGTGGCCGAGCCGCTGCCAGAGCTCCTCGCCCAGGTGCGGCGCGAGCGGCGCGAGCAGAAGCACGAAGGCTTCGACCAGCTCGCGCGTGGCCGGGCCGTCCTTCTCCACGTCGCGGACGAAGACCATCAGCGCCGAGATCGCGGTGTTGAACTCCAGGGCCTCGAAGTCGCGCGTCACCTTGTCGATCGTGCGCGCGAGCAGCCGCCGCTGCGCGTCGCTTCCGGGTCCCGGCGCGAAGTCCCGCGCGCGGTCGCCGGCGTCGTCCTCCTCGCAGACCAGCCGATACGCGCGGCCGAGGAAGCGCGCGACGCCCGGGATTCCGTCGGTCGACCAGGGCGCGGCCTTTCCCAGCGGCCCGATGAACATCTCGTACAGGCGCATCGCGTCGGCGCCGAACTCGTCGATCACGTCGTCGGGATTCACCACGTTTCCGCGGCTCTTCGACATCTTCTCGATCACTTCCTCGAGGTCGACGTCGACCGCCGGCGCGAGCGCCCGCCCGTTCTGCCAGCGCACCTTCTCGGGCTCGATCCACTCCTCGGCCAGCTCCGCGCCCGAGCCGACGTGGACCGGCGTCTCGCCCTCGAAGCGCACGTCGGCGCGGGAGTAGTACTTCGGCTCGCCTTCGGCCTCGCTCTTGAACAGCCGGTAGCTCTTGCCCTGGATCATGCCGGGGTTCAGCAGCTTCTGGAACGGCTCCTTGGTGTGCACCAGGCCCAGATCGAAGAGCACCTTGTGCCAGAAGCGCGCGTAGAGCAGGTGCAGCACCGCGTGCTCCGCGCCGCCCACGTACAGGTCGACGTTCATCCAGTAGCGCTCGGCCTCGGGCGAGAACGGCGCGCTGTCATTGGTCGGATCGCAGAAGCGCAGGTAGTACCAACAGCTCCCCGCCCACTGCGGCATGGTGTTGGTGTCGCGAAGCGCCGCTCGCCCGGTCTTCGCATCGGCGACCTCGACCCACTCCCGCGCGCGCGCGAGCGGCGGCTCGAAGCCGCCGCGCGGCTTGAAGTCGTCGAGCTCGGGAAGCTCGACGGGGAGCTCCGCGTCGGGCACGAGCACCGTCTCGCCGCTCTCCAGATGGAGCACCGGGAACGGCTCGCCCCAGTAGCGCTGCCGGCTGAACAGCCAGTCGCGGAGCTTGTACGCGACCGAGCGCGCGCCCAGGCCGCGCTCGGCCAGCCAGGCGCTGATCTTCGCCTTCGCCTGCGCGGTCGGCAGGCCGTCGAGCAGGCCCGAGTTCACCGCCGCGCCGTCACCCTCGTACGCCGCGCGGGTCACGTCGCCGCCGCTCACGACCTCGACGATCGGCAGCCCGAACGTCCGCGCGAACTCCCAGTCGCGCGCGTCGTGGCCGGGCACGGCCATGATCGCGCCGGTCCCGTAGCCGGCGAGCACGTAGTCGGCGATCCAGATCGGGATCCGCGCGCCGTTCACCGGGTTCGTCGCGAACGCGCCCGTGTCGACGCCCCCCTTGGTCTTCGCCTCGGCCATTCGCGCGCGCTCGCTCTTTCGCGCGCTCGCCTCGACGTACTCGGTCACCGCCGCGCGCCGCGCGGGCGTGGTGATCTTCGCGACCAGCGGGTGCTCGGGCGCGAGCACCATGTAGGTCGCGCCGAAGAGCGTGTCGGGCCGCGTGGTGAAGACCTCGATCGACTCGCCCGGGTGGTCGGCGAGCGCGAAGAACACGCGCGCGCCCTCGGAGCGGCCGATCCACTCCAGCTGCATCTTCTTGATGTGCTCCGGCCAGTCGACCCCATCTAGGTCCTCGATCAGCCGGTCCGCGTAGGCGGTGATGCGCAGCATCCACTGCTTCAGCGGCACGCGCACGACCGGGTGCCCGCCGATCTCGCTCTTGCCGTCGCGGACCTCCTCGTTCGCCAGCACCGTGCCCAGCGCCGGGCACCAGTTCACCGGCACCTCGGCCTGGTAGGCCAGCCCCTTGTCGAAGAGCCGGCAGAAGATCCACTGGGTCCAGCGCACGTAGCGCGGGTCGGTGGTGTCGATCTCGCGCTCCCAGTCGTAGGAGAGGCCGAGCGCCTGCAGCTGCTCGCGGTAGCGCGCGATGTTCCGCGTCGTGGTCACGCGGGGGTGCTGCCCCGTGCGCACGGCGTGCTGCTCCGCGGGCAGGCCGAAGGCGTCCCAGCCCATCGGGTGCAGCACGTTGAACCCGCGCATGCGCTTGTAGCGCGCGTACACGTCGGTCGCGACGTATCCCTTCGGGTGGCCGACGTGCAGGCCCTCGCCCGACGGGTACGGGAACATGTCGAGCACGTAGTACTTGGGCCGGCTCGGATCGATCGAAGTGCGGAAGGTCTTCTCTTCCAGCCAGCGGCGCTGCCAGCGGGCTTCGATCTTGCGCGGCTCGTACGGCATGCGCGGCAGGATAGCAGCTCGTCTCGTCGCGTCTGCCCGGCTAGAGTGGCGGATGGCGATGGCGAAGCACGAGACACCGAGCTCGGAAGCCGTCTGGTCGGCGAAGCCGCTCTCCGCGCGGGAGCTCGAGCGCAAGTCCGAGCTGCTGGCGCAGCGCGTGCGCGCGCTCGCTCCGAGCCAGACGCGCAGCGTCGCCGACTTCGTGCGCGCTCTCGGCGGAATGAGCATCCAGGCGCGCAACCTCGGACGGTGTTACGAGGTGCTCGAGGCGATGCTTCGCGATCCCGATCGGCCGACCATCCTGCTCGGGCTCGCCGGACCGCTGATCGCGGGCGGCTTGCGCCAGGTGATTCGCGAGCTGGTCGAGCACAACCTGGTCGACGTGGTCGTCTCGACCGGAGCGATCCTGTACCAGGACGTCTACCAGGCGCGCGGCTGGGCGCACTATCGCGGCTCGGTCCAGGCCGACGACGCGGCGCTTCGCGAGCTCTACGTCGACCGCATCTACGACACCTACGTGGACGAGGTCGGCTTCGCCGACACCGACACCTGGATCGGCCGCATCGCGGACCAGCTCGCGCCCGGCGCGTACTCGAGCCGGCAGTTCATGGACCAGATCGCCGATCGCCTCGACGACCCGCTCTCGATCGTCGCGACCTGCCGGCGGCACGGCGTGCCGATGTTCCTGCCCGCGCTGAACGACAGCTCGATCGGGATCGGATTGACCGAGCACCACCACCGCCGCGTCGTCGCGAACGAGCCGGGCGTCGTGATCAGCTCGATCCAGGACAACTACGAGCTGACCCAGATCGTCGCGCGCTCGCCGGCGACCGCGGCGTTCTTCGTCGCGGGCGGCGTGCCGAAGAACTACATCAACGACGCGGTCGTCTCGAGCTACGTGCTCGGCCAGCCCGACCACGGCCACCGCTACGCGCTCCAGGTCACCACCGCGGTCTCCGCGGACGGGGGCCTCTCGGGCTCGACGCTCGACGAGGCGGAGAGCTGGGGCAAGGTGCGGCACGGCGCGTCGCGCGCGATGGCCTGGCTGGAGCCGACGGTCTCGCTCTCGCTGCTCGCCACCGCGGCGATCCAGGAAGAGCTCGCGAAGGGGCGCTCGCGGCTGCGCATGAGCTGGAACGGGCAGATCCTCGAGCGGCTCGAGACCGCTGCGGGAGGCTAGTGGTGCTGCTCGTCGACGGCGCCTGGCTCGAGTCGCGGCTTTCGGATCCAGACCTGCGCGTGATCGACGCGAGCTGGTACCTGCCCGCGCAGAAGCGCGACGCGCGCGCCGAGTACGCGGCCGCGCACATCCCGGGCGCGATCCATCTGGACCTCTCGAGCGACCTCGCAGACGCCGGGGCGAAGCTCCGCAACAGCGTCGCTCCTCCCGATGCGCTCGCGCGCGTCTTCGCTAGCCGCGGGATCGGAAGCGCCCATCACGTGGTCGTGTACGACCGGCTCGGCGGCTTCTCGGCCGGGCGCGTCTGGTGGACGCTGCGCTACGCGGGACACGAGCGCGTCTCGCTCCTCGACGGCGGCTTCGCAGGCTGGGTCGCGCAGGGACGCCCGGTGACCGCGGCGGTGCCGGGTTTTCCGCAGGCCGAGTTCCGCGCCCGGCCCAGGCCGGAGCTGCTCCGCGACAAGGCGGACGTCCTTCGCATCGTGCGCGACGGCGGCGCGCAGATCGTCGACGCGCGCTCCGCCGAGCGCTTCCGCGGCGAGGGCGAGGAGCACACCCGCCGCAAGGGCCACATACCCGGCTCGAGATCGGTCCCCTACGACCGGAACCTGCGCGGCGACCCGCCGTCGTTCAGGTCGCTCTCCGAGCTGCGCGACGTCTACGCGCGCGCGGGCGTGGATCTCGAGCGGCCGATCGTCACGACCTGCGGCTCGGGAGTCACCGCCGCGCTCGACGCCTTCGCGCTGGCCCTGCTCGGACACCGGAACGTGTCGGTCTACGACGGTTCCTGGGCCGAGTGGGGCGACTGCGACGACGTTCCGATCGCGACCGGAGATCAGTGATAGACGGTGTGGCTCGGCCGGCCGGCGAGGATGTTCAGCGCGCCCCAGTTCGTGACCTTCTTGAACGCGTCGGAGGCGATGAAGGCGCGGAACGCCTCCTCGCTGGCCCAGACCGAGACGATCAGGTAGGTCCGCGCGTCCGGGCCCACCTCCTTGAACAGGCGCGACTCGGAGTGACCGTCGATGCCCTTCATGGTCTCGATCACGCGCGCGCACGCGTCCTCGAAGATCTGCCCCTTCCCCTCGAGGACCGTGTAGTTCATCCCGATCGTGACCATTTCGCCTGCCTCCTCGATTCGACACCTTACGCGAGTCGAAGCCGCTCCGCGCGGATTTCGGCGGAATCATGATCCCGATTCGAGACACGCTCCACTCGCACCGGTCTCCGCTGGTGAACTACGCGTTGATCGCGCTCTGCACGATCGCCTTCGTCCTCGAGCTTCGCGCGGGAGCGGACATCGACGCGCTGCTGCACGACTGGGCGCTGGTGCCGTCGCGATTCGTCTCGCTGATCGCGCGCGACGGACTGCTCGACTCCGCGCCCTACCGGCCGCTGCTGAGCTCGATGTTCCTGCACGGGAGCATCGCGCACTTCGCGGGGAACATGCTGTTCCTCTGGGTCTTCGGCGACAACGTCGAGGATCGCCTCGGGCACCTCCGCTACGGGCTCTTCTACCTCGCGGGCGGCGTGGTCGCGGGCCTGGCGCACGTGGCCGCGAGCCCCGAGTCGATCGTGCCCACGATCGGCGCCAGCGGCGCGATCGCCGCCGTGATGGGCGCGTACATGCTGCTCTACCCGCACGCGCACGTTCACACGCTGGTGATCTTCGTCTTCATCGTGCGCGTGATCTCGGTTCCCGCGGTCGTCTGGCTCGGGCTCTGGTTCGTCTTCCAGGTGATCGCGGGCGCGCAGGAGGCCTCGGTTCCCGGCCAGGGCGGCGTCGCGTGGTGGGCCCACGCGGGCGGCTTCGCCTTCGGCGCTGCCGTCGTGCTCGTGTTCGGGCTGCGCGCGCCGCGCGCGGCGGCCGCGCGCTAGTCGGATGCGCGAGCCGCCCGACACGGTCTTCTACGACGGCGGCTGCGCGCTGTGCCACGGCTCGGTCGTGTACCTGCTCGCGCGCGACCGCGACGGCTCGCGCTTCCGCTTCGCGCCGATCGGCGGAGCGCGCTTTCGCGCGGAGCTCTCCGAGGCGGAACGCGCGGGCCTTCCCGACGCGATCGCCGTGCGCACCGCGGACGGTCGCCTGCTCGTGCGCTCGGCCGCCGCGCTGCGCCTCGGCGAGCGGCTGGGCGGTGCGCACCGCGTGTTCGCTCGCGTGCTCGCGCTCGTCCCGGCGCACCTGCGCGACGCGCTCTACGACGCGATCGCGCGCTCGCGCTACCGCGTCTTCGGCCGCAAGGACGAGGCTTGTCCGGTGATCGCGCCGGAGCTGCGGGGGCGCTTCGACCTGCGTCCTTGACTGGGGCTCCGCCGCGGGCTTCTCTCGCTCCATGCTGCGCCGCGCGCTCGGAATCGGGATCGCCCTGCTCGCCTGCGCGGCGTTCGCCGGCGAGTCGACCGACGTCGATCCGCTGCGCGCGCCCCACCGGAATCCCGACGGCACGTTCTTCAATCCCTGGCGCCCGTTCGAGACGAGCTTCGTCGACTTCCTGCGCTGGCGCTTCTCGAGCAACGCCCCCGACAAGAGCGCCGCGCCGGTGCTTCCACGCGTAGCGAACGACGGCCGCTCGCTCGCCGGGATGCAGCACTCCTCCGAGCTCACCTGGGTCGGACACGCGACCGTCGCGATCCACGACGGCGACGACGTGGTGCTGACCGACCCGCACTTCTCCGACCGGGCGCTCCTGCCCGAGCGCGCGCTACCGCCCGGCGTTCCGCTCGAGGCGATCCCCTCGGACGCGTTCGCGGTCGTGTCGCACTCGCACTACGACCACCTGGATTCGTGGACGGTCGAGAACCTGCCGGCGAGCGTCGGCTGGTACGTGCCGCTCGGCATGGGGGAGTTCCTCCGCGAGCGCGGCCGCGACGACGTGACCGAGCTCGACTGGTGGCAGAGCGCGAAGCGCGGCCGCTGGACGATCACCTGCCTGCCGTCGCAGCACTGGTCGCGGCGCTCGATCGGCGACACGAACCGGATGCTCTGGTGCGCGTGGCTGCTCGACTCGGGCGAGTACACCTACTTCTTCGCCGGGGACACCGGCTACTTCCAGGGCTTCGCGGCGTACGGCCGCGAGTTCGACCCGATCGACGTGGCGCTGCTGCCGATCGGCGCGTACGAGCCGCGCTGGTTCATGAAGGATCAGCACATGGACCCCGCCGAGGCGTACCAGGCGTTTCGCGACCTGCGCGCGAAGACGCTCGTGCCGATCCACTGGGGCACGTTCGACCTGACCGACGAGCCGCTCGACCTGCCGCCGCGCGAGCTCGACCGCGCGGTGCGCGAGGCCGGCGGCGACCCGTCGGACGTGCGCGTGCTCGCCATCGGCGAGCGCTGGCACGTGCCGAAGGGGGACTGAGCATGGACGCGCGCGCGAACCAGCTTCCGCTGGCCGAGATCGACACCCTCTTCCTCGACGCGGGCGGGACGCTGATCACGATGGATTTCGGGCTCGTCGCGCGCGAGCTCGCGGCGCTGGGCCATGCCTGCCGCGCGGACGCGCTCGCGCGCGCCGAGGCCGCGGCCCGGCCGCTGATCTCGCGCGCGGTAGCAAGCGGCGGCTCGACCGAGGGGCGCGACGTGTTCTCCGCGTACGTCGATCTGGTCCTGCGCCGCGCGCTCTCGCTCGCGGACGACGCGCGATCCGCTCTGGTGTCGGCGCTCGTGCCGCGGATCCGCTTTCCGGGTCGCTCGCTCGAGCTCTGGTCGGCCGTGATTCCCGGCGTGCCCGCGGCGCTCGCGCGGCTGCGCGCGGCCGGCTACCGGCTGGTCGTGGTCTCGAATGCCGACGGCACCGTCGAGGAGGGCCTGACGCGCGCGGGGCTGCGGCCGTACCTGCACGCGGTCGTCGACTCGCACGTGGTCGGATTCGAGAAGCCCGACCCGCGCATCTTCGACCACGCGCTCTCGCTCTTCGGCAGCGACCCGACGCGCACGCTCCACGTCGGCGACATGTACGCGGCCGACGTCGTCGGCGCGCGCGCGGCGGGGCTGCACGCGCTGCTGCTCGATCCACACGGCGACTGGGGCGAGGTGGACTGCCCGCTCACCGCAAGCGTGCCGTCGCTCGCGTCGCGGCTGCTCGAGCTTCGCGAGGCGCGCTAGGAGACGACCTCGGCCTCGAGATCCACGTCGCGAACGCCCGTGATCCGCGCGTTCACGAGCTCGCCCGTGCGCGCGCGCCCGCGGAGCATCACGCAGCCGTCGACCTCGGGCGCCTGCGACCAGGTGCGGCCGACCGAGTAGCCGGCGGATCCCGAATCGACGAGCACGCGCACGCTCTCGCCGATCCGCGCCGAGAGCTGCTCGCGCATGATCCCGCGCTGCAGCTTCATCAGCTCGCGGTGCCGCTTGCGCGAGACCGATCGCGCCACCTTCTCGCCGAGCGCCTGCGCGCTGGTGCCCTCCTCGTCGGAGTAGCGGAACACGCCCACCCGCTCGAAGCGCGTCTCGCGCACGAACTCGCACAGCGTCTCGAAGTCCGCATCGGTCTCGCCGGGAAAGCCGACGATGAAGGTCGTGCGCAGGACCGCGCCCGGAATCCGCTCGCGCAAGCGTGCGACCAGCCGGCGCTGGCGCTCGGCGGTGACTCCGCGCTTCATCGCGCGCAGCTGCGAGTCACTGGCGTGCTGCAGCGGAACGTCGATGTAGGGCAGGACCCGCCGGGCTCCCGCGAACGCGTCGATCACCGCGTCGCCGAGCGCGCTCGGATACAGATACAGCAGGCGGACCCAGTCCAGCCCGTCGACCGCGTCGAGAGCGCGGATCAGGGCGTCGATCCGCGGCCGGCCATCCAGGTCCTTTCCCCAGGAGAGCGTGTCCTGCGAGATCACGTTCACCTCGCGCACGCCCTGCTCCGCGAGCTGCCGCGCCTCGGCCACGATCGAGTCGAGCGTGCGGCTCTGGAAGCGGCCGCGGATCGCCGGGATCGCACAGAACGCGCAGACGCGGTCGCAGCCCTCGGCGATCTTCAGGTAGGCGGAGTGGCGCGCGCCGATCAGCAGCCGTGGGCTCGACTCGTCGTAGAGATGGGTTCGTCCGGCGTCGACGTACACGCCGCGCGAGCGCCCGGAGCGCGCGTCGTCGAGGATCCGGGCGATGTTCTGGAACTGGCCCGTGCCGACGAACGCGTCGACCTCGGGCAGCTCCTTGGCGAGATCCGCGCCGTAACGCTGGGGCAGGCAGCCCGCGACCACCAGCGCCTGCAGCTCGCCGCGCTGCTTGCAGTCCGCGAGCTCGAGGATCTCCTGGATCGACTCCTCGCGGGCGGCCTGGATGAACGAGCAGGTGTTGACGATCGCGACCTCGGCATCCGCGAGCTGCTCGGCGATCGCGTAGCCGCCGAGCGCGAGCGACCCGAGCATGACCTCGGAGTCCACCTGGTTCTTGGCGCAGCCAAGCGTCCGGAAGTAGACGCGCGGCGGTGTCGGGGAGGACGACATCGGCCGGGCACTCTAGCATGCTAGCCTTCCGCGGCGATGCGCATCGGGGTGATCAGCGACACGCACGACAACGCGCGAAACGTGGCGCGGATCGTCGAGCTCCTGCGCGGCGCGGGCGTATCGCGCGTGGTCCACACCGGGGACATCACCCGGCCCGACACGTTGGGCGTGCTGGCCCGGCTCGAGCTGCCGATCGTCGGCGTGTACGGGAACAACGACGTCGAGCGCGAGGCGCTCGGCCGGGCCGCACGGCACTTCGGCATCGAGCTGGTGGAGCCGCCGCTCGAGCTGCACTGGGCGGGCCGACGGATCACCGTCGTTCACGATCGGTACGCGCACGGCGATCTCGCGCTCCACGACCGGGACGTGGTCCTGCACGGCCACGAGCACCGCCACTCGCTCGAGCGATCGAGCGGAACCCTGATCTGGAACCCCGGCGAGTGCGCGGGTCTGGTCGCGGGGCAGAACTCGGTGGGCGTGCTCGACCTGGCCGCGCTCGAGCCCGAGCGGCTGCGGTTCTAGCGTGGCGCGCGTGCTGCTCGAGCTGGCCGACGAGATCCGGGCGCTCGCGCTCACCGGACTGCACTACACCGAGGGCCCGTTCGACCGCGAGCGCTACGAGAAGCTGCTCGCGCTCGCGGCGCGGCTCGCCTCGCACGGGGCGACCGCGGAGCCCGAGAGACTCGAGCTGGTCTTCCGCGCCGCGGACCGGGGCTACGTGACGCCGAAGCTCGACGTGCGCCTCGCGCTCTTCCGCGGGGAATCGGTGCTCCTGGTCCGCGAGCGCATGGACGGGCGCTGGGCGCTGCCGGGCGGCTTCGTCGACGTGGGCGACAGCCCGTCGGACGCTGCGGTTCGCGAGGCGGCCGAAGAGGCCGGCGTGGTCGCGCGCGTGCAGCGTCTGGCCGGCGTATTCGACACGCGCCTGCAGCCGGACTGTCCGCCGCACCTGTTCCACATCCACAAGCTGGTGTTCACGGGGCGGCTGGTCGATCCCGACGCCGAGCCGATTGCGGGAAGCGAGGCGACCGACGCGAGGTACTGGCCGCTCGCGGCGTTGCCCGAGCTCTCGCTCGGGCGAACCCTGCCGCTTCACCTGCGCGAGGCGCTTCGCGTCGCGCGCGACCCGAAGGCGCTGCCCTACTTCGACTGAGCAGCTTCGACTTCGCCGCTCAGGCCTCGCGCCGGCGCGCGAGCTCGCGCTCGTAGGCGCGCATCAGGTCGCGGTAGTCGAGCATGCCGACGATCCGCCCCGCGCAGGGGTCCTCGGGATCGGCGGCGAGCACGACGGGAATCTGCGGGCATCCCGAAGCGCGGAACAGCTCGTGCGCGCGGAACAGATCGTCGTCGGGTTGAAGGGCCATCGGCTTTGCGGCGATGTCGCCCGCCACGACGAAGCCGTCGAGCTGTCGCTCGTCGAGAACCGGTCGGATCTGCTCCGCGGTGAGCAGCCCGACGAGCCGGCCGCCCGAATCGACCACCGGCACGGTCGCGTCGCCCGAGCCGAGCACCATCTCGCGCACGCGCTCGAAGCGCGTGCCGGGCTCGACGCTCGGCACGCGTTCGGACTTCCGGTACACGTCGGCGACGCGCATCTCCTCGAGCACGTTCAGCGTCAGGTCGCCCAGATGCGCTGGCGAGGAGAAGCGGTCCTTCACCTGCTGATCGTAGATCGAGCGGCCGCGCGCGAGCAGGATCGCGAGCACCGACACCAGCATCAGCGGCGGAAGCAGCGCGTAGCCGCCGGTCATCTCGGTGACCATCAGCATCGCGCCGATCGGCGCCGAAGCCACGCCGGCGAAGTAGCTCGCCATGCCGACCAGCACGAAGGCTGCCGGGTTCGGGAAGAACGCGGGCGCGAGCGCTGCGCCGCCGTAGCCGACCAGCGCCCCGAGCATTCCGCCGATGAAGAGCGTCGGCCCGAACACGCCGCCGCTTCCGCCCGATCCGACGGTGAGACAGGTCGCGACGATCTTCGCGACCACGACCAGCGCGAGCGTGCCCACGAGCATCTGCCCCTCGATCGCGCGCTGCAGATGCCCCCAGCCCACGCCGAGGACCTCGGGCACGAACAGGCCGATCGCACCGACGAAGACGCCGCCGAGCATCGGGCGGAGCGCGCGCGGCCCCGGGAGCTTCGCGAAGACGCGCGCGCGCAGGAACTTGAACAGGCCGATGTACGCGCGCCCGACCGGAACCGAGAGCAGCGCGAGCCCCACGTAGCCGGGAATCTCGATCGGCGAGAAGAGCGGGAACTCCGGAACCGCGAAGATGCGCTGCCCGCCGACCAGTAGCACGAAGACGACGTAGGCGGTGACGGCCGAGATCACGCACGGGATCAGCGCGTCGCTCTCGAAGTCCTCGCGGTAGAGCACCTCGATCGCGGTGATCGCGGAGCCGAGCGGCGCGCGGAAGATCGCGCCGAGCCCGCCGGCCGTGCCCGCGAGCAGCAGGATCCGCCGGTCGCGCGCGGAGAGCCCGAGCCAGCTCGCAAGCGCCGAGCCGATTCCGCCGCCGATCTGCGCGACCGGGCCTTCCTTTCCTGCGCTTCCGCCGCTGGCGAGCGTGGCGATGGTCGCGAACGCCTTCACCAGCGGGACGCGCGGGCGCACGACCCCGCGCGCGCGGTGGAACGCGCGGATCATCTCGTCGGTGCCGGCGCCTTCGGCCTCGGGCGCGAAGCGATACACGAGCAGGCCCGAGAGCAGCCCGCCGAGCGCGGGGAGCAGGAAGAGCAGCCAGCGGCGCGGCTCCGCATCCGGCGCGCCCGATGCTGGAAAGAGCGCGTCGCCCGGGGGAGCCGGCGGCGCGGCGCCGACGAGCTCGTGCATCGTCAGGTGGGTCGCGTACTCGAGTGCGACGAAGAAGAGCGCCGCGGAGATCCCCGAGAGCACGCCGACCGCCATTCCCCAGGCGATCCAGCGCGTGTGCGACTCGGAGATCCGCGCGATCAGGCGCTGGAACAATGCCTCGCTCCTCCGCACGCGAGTCTATCCGCTTGCTAGAGTGAGGGGCACATGGTCCACCGCCTTCCCGAGCCACAACTCGCCGAGCTGGTGCGCGCAGCCAGCCGTCTGCTTCGCGTGGAGTCCGGCGGGCCGCGCGAGCTCTGGCTTCGCTTCGACCGGGGGCTGCTCTCGGTGTCGCTCGAGGACGGCGGTCTGGCGCTCGCGCTGGGCGGCGGCGCGCCGCTCTCGCCCGAGGCGGAGGTCCTCGACGAGACGGATCCGTGGTGGACCGTGCTCGGCGCCCCCGTGCAGGGCGCCTGGTCGCTGCTCGACGCCGATCGGCGCCGCCTGGCGCTCGAGCTGCAGCTGCGGCGCGACGACGAGAACCCGAAGATCGTCGTGCTGGAGCCGCAGGGAGCGCGCATCCGAACCCGCGCGCTGCCCAAGTCCGCATGGGTAGGGGCGAAGTAGCGTCGTGACGACCGGAGCCGCGCTGATCGCCGTGGTCGTGATGCTGCTCCTGAACGCGTTCTTCGTGCTCGCGGAGTTCGCGATGGTGAAGCTCCGGCCGACCCAGGTCGAGGCTCTGGTCCAGCAGGGAAATCCGCGCGCGCTCCTGGTCGCGCACATCCAGGCGCACCTCGACGAGTACCTGTCGGTGTGTCAGCTCGGCATCACGCTGGCGAGCATCGGCCTCGGCTTCGTCGGCGAGCCCGCGTTCGCGGTTCTGCTCGAGCCGATTCTGGGCTCGTGGGCCTGGGCGCACGGGGCCGCGATCGCGCTCGCGTACCTCTTGGTCTCGTTCCTGCACATCCTGTTCGGCGAGCTCGTGCCGAAGTCGCTCGCGATCCGGGTGCCGGAGAGCTCGGCGCTCGGCATCGCTCGCCCGCTTGCGCTCACGCGCTTCCTGCTCTGGGTCCCGCTCATGGTGCTGAACGGCGCCGCGAACGCCGTGCTGCGGCTGATCGGATTCGGCACACCCGCGAGCGAGCCGCTCCACACCGAGCAGGAGCTGCGCGTGATCCTGGAGCTCTCGCAGACCGCGGGCTCGCTCTCGTTCCGGCAGCTGCTGCTGATGGAGAACGTCTTCGACCTGCGCTCCGTGCGCGTCTCGGAGGCGATGCGGCTGCGCTCCGGCGTCGCGGTGCTTCGCGCCGATTCGCCGTGGCCCGAGAACCTGGCTCTGATCCGCGAGCACCGGCAGAGCCGCTACCCGCTCGTCGACGCCGGCGGAAAGCCGATCGGCATCGTGCACGTGAAGGACCTCGTGCTCGCGGGCCCCGAGGGGCTCGGTCACCCCGATCTGCGCGCGCTCGCGCGGCCCTATCCGACCGTCCGCGAGGACGCGTCGCTCGAGACGCTGCTCGGAGACCTGCAGCGAAGGCACTTCCACATGGCGATCGTGCTCGACGCGGCCGACCGCTGGACCGGGCTGATCACGCTCGAGGACATCATCGAGGAGATCGTCGGCACGATCGAGGACGAGTTCCAGCTCGAGGCGCCGCTCTTCGTCGCGGACGGACTCACGGCGGGCCGCGTCGTGCTCGGGCTCCAGGCCGAGTCGCTCGAGGGCGCGATCCGCGAGGCGCTCGCGCGCATTGCGCCCGGCGAGCTTCCGCTGCCCGCCGCGCGAATCGCCGACGCGGTGGTCGAGCGCGAGAGAGGCATGCCGACGCTGCTCGCCCGCGGGCTCGCGGCTCCGCACGCGCGCCTTCCCGACCTGGACCAGTTCGTGCTGGTCTTCGCGCGCTCCGACGCAGGAATCCCCGTGCCCGGTCGCGACGAGCGCGCGCACCTGATCTTCATCATGGTCACGCCCGCGCGCGAGCCGCGCGTCCAGCTGCGTCTGCTCGCCCGGATCGCGGGCCTGCTCGACAGCGACTACGTGGTCGAGCGCCTGAGCGCAGCGGAGAGCGGGGCGCAGGTCGTCGAGGTGCTTCGCGCCGCGGATCCGGGCGCGCTGGATTAGGCTTCGCCCGCGTCGTGCACGACGCGCCCGCCCGAGACGGTGCGGAGCACGCGAATCTCCGAGATCCGCGTCGCGGGAACGGCGAGCGGACTGGCCGAGAGAAGCACCAGATCGGCGCGCAGGCCCGCGCGGAGCGTTCCCTTCTCGGACTCCTCGAACTGGAGCCGCGCCGCGTCGCTCGTGAACAAGCGCAGCGCCTCGGACGCGGACAGCGACTGCTGCGGCTCGAAGCCCTCGCGCGTCACGCAGCACTGGATCGCGTGCAGCACGTCGAGCGATTCGACGGGCGCGTCGGAGGCGCCCGCGACCAGGACTCCGGCGTCGATCAGCGAACGCAGCGGATAGACCCGCTTCGCACGCTCGGCGCCGAGCCGTTTGTGCAGCCAGTCCTTCTCGGAGTGGATGAAGAGCGGCTGGGTCGAGACGCAGAGCCCGAGGCGCGCGATCCGGGCGATCTGCTCCGGCGCGATGATCGACGCGTGCTCGATGCGGTGACGGTGATCGCGGCGCGGGGCCTCCGCGAGGAGCCGCTGGTACAGATCGATGCACCGCTCGATCGCGCGATCCCCGATCGCGTGGACGCAGATCTGCAGCGCCGCGGCGTGGGCCGCGCGCATCCGCGCGAGGATCTCGTCGTCTTCGAGCGTCATGAAGCCGCGCTCGCCGGGCCGATCGCTGAACGGCTCGTGCATGCACGCCGTGCAGCTCCCGAACGTGCCGTCGGAGAAGATCTTGAAGCCGCCGACTCTGCGCCCGGCGGCCGGGTCGTGGAGCGGCGTCGCGCGCGCGGCGACCGCCGCGGCGACACTGCGCCCGACCAGGATCGCGTAGGTCGAGATCGGCAGCTCCGGGAGCAGGAGCTGCAGGGCGAGTGACTCCAGACTTCCCGCGGCGCCCGCCGGCCCCTCCTCGTCGGTCTGGAGCACGACGCCGGCGGAGGTGATGCCGCAGGCGGGAAGTCGCGCGAACGAGCGGCTCGCCGCGCTCTTCAGGCGCGCCAGCTCGGGCGCGGGCGCGCGGCCGAGGAGGCGCTGCGCGGCGGCCTCGTAGCAGGGCCCGAGCGGGCGGCCGTCGCGATCGCGCGCGATCCTGCCGCCCGGCGGATCGGGGGTGTTCGCGTCGATTCCGGCGCTCGCGAGCGCGAGCGAATTGGCGGCGGCGCCGTGCCCGTCGTGCTTCACCACCACGACGGGACGATCGGCGCACGCGGCGTCGAGCTCGCTCCGCGTCGGAAGCCTGCGCTCGGCGAGAGTCTCGTCCTCGAGGCGCAGCCCGATCAGCCACTCGTCCGGCGGCAGATCGGACGCGCGCCGACGCAGCGCGCCCTGCAGCTCGGCGATGCTGCGCACGCCGTGCAGATCGGCGTTCATGTCGTAGTAGACGAGCATGACGGGGTGCAGGTGCGTGTCGATGAATCCCGGCAGGAGCGCGCGCCCGGACAGGTCGACGTGCGCGAAGTCGCGCGCGCCGGCCGCGACGAGCGCCCCGCGACACTCGGCCGCGCTTCCGACGGCGAGGATGCGATCTCCCGCGCTCGCCAGCGCCTCCGCGTGCGGCGTCGCCGGGTCGAGCGTGACGATCTCTCCGCCCGTGTAGAGCGCGGCTTCGGCGACCGCGTTCAACGCGAACGCTCGATCACCACGGGAGCGCTCGTCGCGTAGCGATCGAGCGCGTCGACGTCGAGCTCGACGCCGAGCCCTGGGCCTTGCGGGACCTGCACGCGCCCGTTCGCGTAGCGGAGCGGCTCGAGGATCAGATCGTCCTCCAGCATCACGTGCCCGAACAGCTCCATCGCGTGCCCGAGCACCGACGCGCGCGAAGCGCCGAGATGCACCTGCGCGGCCGAGGCGATGCCGAGCGGCTGGTTGTGCAGCACCGTGCCGATTCCGCGCCGCGAAGCGTAGTCGATCGCGCGCAGCGCCTGGGTGATGCCGCCCGGGCGCTCGGTGTTCACGCCCAGGACTCCGACCGCGCCGAGCTCGATCAGCGCGGTGGCGTCGGTGAGCGAGAAGCAGCCCTCGTGAGCCATCAGCGGCACGGACACGGAGCGCTGCACCCGCGCCATACCGAGCCAGTCGTCGGCGCGCACCGGCTGCTCGGCGCAGTCGATGCCGAATCGGGCGATCGCCTCGATCGCCCGCACGGCCTCGTCCACCGCGTAGGCCTGGTTGTAGTCGACCCGGAGACGCGCTTCGGGACCGAGCGCCTCGCGCGCCTGCGCGACCACGCGGCGATCGGCCTCGACGCCGCTGCCGAGCTTCAGCCGGAACGTGCGGGTCCCATTCTTCTGGAAGGCGAGCGCCATGGCCGTCATCGAGTCCGCGTCGTCGAGCGGAATCAGCGCCGCGAGCGGCAGCTCGTCCGCGCCACGTCCGCCCATGAGCTCGCAGGCGGAGCGCCCGGCGATCCGACCCGCGAGGTCGTAGCAGGCCATGTCCAGAAGTCCCTTTGCGACCTCGCTGCGCGCGACGTTCGCGTCCATCCGCGCGCGCAGGCTGCCGACGTCGAACGGGTTCGCGCCGAGCAGGTAGCGGGCCAGTCCGTGCGCAACCGCGTCCACGATCTGTGCCGGTGAGACGCCCGTCTCGGGCAGCCAGACGAAGGCCTCACCGACGCCGCGAGTGCCGTCGTCCGCGGTCAGGCGCGCGATCACGAAGTCGCCCCCGGTCCAGGGCTCCTCCGCCGCGATCGCCATTCCGAGCCCTCCGGCCGACCGCGCCATCGCCTCGCGGACCAGGGCGCGGAAGGGCACGTGCAGCGGAAATAGCTCGATTCGCTCGATCGTCGGCCGTGGCACTGGCATTCCAGAGGAGTAGCGGAGCGCGGGCGTCCGTCAGCCCGCGCGGTCGTAGAGAAGCGCGAGGATCGCGACGACCAGCAGGGCCGTGCCGAGCTGCTCGCGCCGGGTCGGGTGCTGGCCGAGGCCGACGATCGCGACCGCGTAGCCGAAGACCACCTCCGCCAGGCCCAGCATTCGCACGTGCGCCGCGCTCTCCAGGGTCATCGCGCTGAACCAGCACGCGGAGGCCGCGGCGCCGGACAGACCCGGCAGAAGCGAACGCCGCCACTCGCGCATCACCGCCCCGAGCTGTCCCGGCTCGGCCGCGCGGAGATACACGGCCATCGCCGCGCTCTGGATCGCGATCGACACGGCCAGCGTCGCCGCGGCCGAGACCGCGAACGGCAGGTCGAGCGAGAGCGACGCCGCGCGAAACCCCACCGCCGCGATCGCGAAGCACGCGCCCGTCGCCAGACCGAGCAGCGCCGGTCGTCCCGCCAGGCTCGCGAGCGCGCTGCGAACGCCCGGCGCGCCCGCCTCGCGAGCGAGCACCACCAGGCCAGAGGTCGCGACGAGGATCGCCGTCGCCGAGAGGATCGTGATCGCGTCGCCGAGCACGACCGCGCCGAAGACCGCGACCTGCAGCACCTCGGACTTCGAGAAGACGATCCCGGTCGAGAAGCTGCGCAGCTGGAACAGGTGCAGCAGGCAGGCCGTGCCGCAGATCTGGGCGACGCCACCGAGCGCCGCCCAGGCGAAGAACGCGGCCCCGGGCGCGGGCGCCGGCGTTCCGGTCCAGCCGAACACGAGCAGCGCCCAGAGCCACGCGAACGGAAGGCCGAACAGGAAGCGCGTCGCGGTCGCGCCGAGCGGAGAGAGCGCGCCGGTCAGCGCGCGTTGGAACGCGTTCCTCGCCGTCTGCAGGGCCGCGGCGGCGAGCGTGATCGGAACCCAGAGCAGAGCGATCGTCTCGCTAGGCCGACACGGCCGGACGCACCTTCAGCATCATCGCCTGCCGGCGGCAGATCGCGACGACCTCACCGCGCTGGTTCACGCCCTTGTGCTCGAAGCTGACGATTCCCCACTCGGGGCGGGACTTCGACTCGCGCTTCTCGAGCACCGTCGTCTGCGCGGTGATGGTGTCTCCGATGAAGACGGGCTTCGGAAACTCGACCTTCTCCATGCCGAGGTTTCCCACGGTGGTGCCGAGCGTCGTCTCTGCGACGGAAAGGCCGATCACCAGGCCGAGCGTGAAGATCGAGTTCACCAGTCGCTGCCCGAAGTGACTCGTCTTCGCGAACTCCGCGTCGATGTGCAGCGGCTGCGGGTTCATCGTCAGCGCCGAGAACAGCAGGTTGTCGGCCTCGGTGACCGTGCGCGACGGCTGGTGCGTGAAGACCTGCCCGACCCTGAACTCGTCGAAGGTGAGCCCGGCCATCAGAAGTCCGCGCGCTTCACTTCAGGTCGTCCAGGATTCCCTCGGCCCGGCTGACCTCGAACTTCCCGGGCGCCTCGACGTGGAGCGACTTCACGACGCCGTCCTCGACCAGCGCCGAGAAGCGCTGCGCACGGATGCCCATTCCGAAGCCCGAGCCGTCGAAGTCCAGCCCGAGCGCGCGCGAGAACTCGGCGTTTCCGTCGGCGAGAAGCGTGACCTTGTCGCCGACCTTGCGATCCTTGCCCCAGGAATCCATCACGAAGGCGTCGTTCACGGAGATGCAGACGATCTCCGACACCCCCTTCGCCCGGATCTGGTCCGCCTTCTCGACGAAGCCCGGCAGGTGCTTCGCGGAGCAGGTCGGCGTGAAGGCGCCGGGCACCGCGAAGAGCGCGACCTTCCGACCCTTGAAGAACTCGACGGTGTTCACGTCCTTGATGCCCTCGGGCGTGAGGCGCTTCAGCGTGGCTTTCGGAATGCGGTCGCCGACCTTGATCGCCATGGGGGTTCTCCTCGATTCGGGGTTCGCGCGATTATGCGTGGTAGAATCCGCGCCCCGCAAGGAGACGTCCAGATGCGCAGCCCCCGAAACTTTTTCGCGCCCAAAGCCATCGGCGCGCCCGCCCCCGTTCGCGAGGTGCCGGTGCGGCCGTCGCGGATGATCCACTTCTTCGACCCGAGCAACCCGCGGATGGCGTCGAAGGTGCCCGACATCGCCAGGCAGGTGGACATCCTGCTCGGGAACCTGGAGGACGCGATCCCGACCGAGCGCAAGCTCGACGCGCGCGAGGGCCTGATCAAGATCGCGCGCGAGGTCGATTTCGGCGAGACGCAGCTCTGGACCCGGATCAACTCGCTGGACAGCCCGTGGATGCTCGACGATCTGGTGCGGCTAGTCGGAGAGATCGGCGACAAGCTCGACGTGATCATGGTTCCGAAGGTCGAGGGCGCTTGGGACATCCACTACGTCGATCAGCTCCTCGCGCAGCTCGAGGCCAAGGCGGGTCTCAGGAAGCCGCTGCTCGTGCACGCGATCCTGGAGACGGCGCTCGGCGTGGCGAACGTGGAGGAGATCGCCGCCGCGTCGCCGCGCATGCAGGGCATGAGCCTGGGGCCGGCGGACCTGGCCGCGTCGCGGCGCATGAAGACGACGCGCGTCGGCGGCGGGCACCCCGGCTACCTGGTGCGCACCGATCCCGACCCCAAGGGGGCCGACGCGCCGCGCACCACCGCGCAGCAGGATCTCTGGCACTACACCATGGGGCGTATGGTCGACGCATGCGCCGCGACCGGCGCCCTGCCCTTCTACGGCCCGTTCGGAGCGATCGACGATCCGGTCGGCTGCGAGGACCAGTTCCGCAACGCCTTCCTGATGGGCTGCGTCGGCGCCTGGTCGCTGCACCCCAGCCAGATCGAGATCGCCAAGCGCGTGTTCAGCCCGCCGCCGGACGAGGTGCTCTGGGCCAAGCGCGTGATCGCCGCGATGCCCGACGGCAGCGGCACGGTGATGCTCGAGGGCAAGATGCAGGACGACGCCACCTTCAAGCAGTGCAAGGTGATGGTCACGCTGGCCGAGCTGATCGCGTCGCGCGATCCGGGCCTCGCGAAGCTCTACGAGCTCTGAGCCGCTTCGCGGCCGAATGGGAGGATCCGAGATGTCGCTGGAAGGTCGTGTCGCGCTCGTGAGCGGTGGAAGCCGCGGGATCGGCCGCGGGATCGCGCTCGGGCTCGCCGAAGACGGCGCGAACGTGGTCGTGAACTACCGCAAGGACGAGGCGGCGGCGAAGGAGACGGTCGCCGCGATCGAGGCGCTGGGCCGGCGCGCCATCGCGTTCGCGGGCTCGGTCGACAGCTACGACGACTGCAAGGCGCTCGTCGACGCGGCCGTGGCCGAGTTCGGCTTCGTCGACATCCTCGTGAACAACGCGGGCATCGCGAGCCGCGGCAACACGGTGAAGAACACCGACCCGCTCGAGTTCGAGCGCGTGGTGCGCACGCACGTGTTCGGTCCCTTCTACCTGTCGCAGCTGGTGATCCCGAGCATGCGCACGCGGCCGCGCGGCGACATCGTGATGATCTCGTCGGTGGCGACGCTCGGCATGGCCGGCGGAGGCGCGCCCTACAACGTGGGCAAGGCGGGAATGGAGGCGCTCGCGCTCACGCTCGCGAAAGAGGAGAAGAAGCACGGCATCCACGTGAACATCGTCGCGCCCGGCCTGGTCGAGACCGACATGGGCGTGCGCCTGGCAAAGGCGACGATGGGCGTGAAGGACATCCGCCAGCTCGACGCGGCGATGCCGTTCGGCCGCGTCTGCCAGCCGGAAGACATCGCGAACGCCGTGCGCTTCCTGGTCTCGGAGCGCGCGAGCTACATCACCGGCGAGAAGATCAACGTCTACGGCGGCGGGCAGGCCTGAAGCGGGGACGCAGCTAGGCGTCCGCGTCGCGCTTCCAGCTGGCACGCCAGGCGCAGAGGGGATCTCCCTTCGTCGAGCAGGAGAGCTCCTCGACCGCGATGTCCGCGACGTCGTTCAGCGCGAGCGTGCCCTTGATGTAGCCGCCGATCAGCAGGCAGAGCTCGCGGCTGGGGCTTGCGAACTCCTGCAGCTCGACGCGCACGCGACCCGGCCCCTCGGCGATCCGGTGCATTCGCCCGGCGTCGAACTGCGTCGACCAGAGCGCGAAGACCCGGCTGTTCGAGCCCACGCCGCGAAGCAGATCGCCGTACAGCTCGGCGTGCGCGCGCGCAGCGAACTCGCCCATGAACTCGAACGCCGGGTCGCGCGCGCGACCGAGCAGATCCGCGGCCACGCCGACCAGCGCCAGCAGATCCTCGAGCGGGTACCAGGCGGAGTTCTTGATCGTGTCGTCCAGGTAGTGCCCGTGCTCGGCGGCGAGAAGCCGAGCCGCCTCGCCGCGGCGCGAGCGCAGGAACTTCACGGCTCCGAGCAGCGTCGATCCCTTCACCCGCCCCATCTCAAGCGTCCTCCTGCTTCCAGCTCGCGCGCCAGGCGCAGCGGTCGTCGCTCCAGAGCCTGCAGGCCGTCTTCTCGAGCGACAGGTCGCGAGCTCCGTTCATCAGCAGCACGCCCTTGAAGTACCCCTGCGTCACCAGGCACATCTCGCGCGACGGATCCTCGTAGCCGACGATCTCGATGCGCACCTGGGTCGGATGCTCCTCGGTCAAGAGCAGCTCGCCGGTGTCGTGCTGCGTCGACCAGAGCGCGAATGCCCGGCTCCTCGACGCGCCCGCCAGCAGATCCCCGTACACCCCGGCGTGCTCGCGCGCGCTGGTCTCGCCCAGGAACTCCAGGACCTGGTCGGTCGGTCCGGGCACCAGCCGCGCGGTCGCACGGATCAGCTCCAGCATGTCGCGCTCCGGATACCAGGCGGCGCTGCGGATCCGCTCGTCGAGGTAGTGCTGCAGCTCCCCAGGCAGCGTCGCGCACGCCTGCGCGCGGTGTCGCCGCAGGTACTTGACCGCGCCGACGAGCGTCATCCCCTTGGCCTTTCCCATCTCTAGAGGCAGTCTCAAAATTGTCTCAGCATGATGCAGATACAGGCGAGTTGGACGAATGCTCGGTAGTTCTGGGCTTTGTACTCCCAGCGGGTGACGACGCGGCGGAAGTTCTGCAGCCAGGCGTTGA
>VGRW01000046.1 GCA_016875225.1 Deltaproteobacteria bacterium | reverse complement strand
CCCCCTTCGAAAGGGGAGACGAGTCTCGCGTCAGCACCCGCTGCCCGAACTCGCGTTGGCTACACCGTAGCGCAACATCTATTTTGGGACCGCTTCTAGTCACGCCCCCGGGGCGGGCGCCGGATTCACGCCGCCGATCCGATCACCTATGATCGGCGCCATGGTGACTCCCGTCCGTCACGTGGCATCCATTCAGAGGCAGATGATGGTCGATGTCCCCTCTTCCTCGCACCGGGCCTCGTAGATGTGGAAGTACTACGTAATCCTGTTCGTCGCGCTGGTGCTGGTGCTCGCGTACACCTACATCGCGGATCCCTGTAACAGGCTCCTGCGAACAGACTTCGCGCAACGCAATCCCAGCTACGTGCTGCTCGATTCGCAGGCGGTGAGCGGATCTCCCGAGGCCGTCCGCTGCCGCGTCTCGTATCGGAAGCCCGACGATCAGGCGACCTACGAAGACATCTGGGTCTATCTCTACCAAGGCACCCGCTGGGAGTTCTCCAAGGTCGCCGAGGCGGAGAAGACGGGGCAGACGTCCCAGTGACGGACGTGGCGCGCAGCGGATCGGCGACCCCAGGCTGGATCTGCCCTCGCTTCAACGCCGCAAGCCTCGCGCGAATGGTCCGCGAGGTCGATGCAGGCGTGCTCGGCTTTCAGCTGGGCGTGGAGCTGCGGCTCTGGCTCCAGCGCAGGCGGTTGACCGGAGAGCGCGTGCTGCCGACCGCGCTCTATCTCGAGACCTCGAGCTACTGCCCGGGCGCTTGCGCGGATTGCTACGTCCCTGCGGCGGACCGCCGGCAGAACTTGCAGCTCGACGGGGCGATGCTCGACCGACTGCTGAGCTCCGCGGAGCAGCTGCCGATCGCCTACGTCTGCATCGTCGGCGGAGAGCCGCTGGATGCCTCGATCGCCGAGCAGAATCTGCGCTTGGTGCACGACCACCCGCGCACGAGGTTTCTGATCTGCACCAGCGGGGAGCCCGAGATCGGGCCGGAGCTCGGGCGCTCGCTCGGCGCGCTGCGCAATCTGACCCTGCTGGTCTCGTTCGAGGGTCTGCCCTCGACCCACAAGGCCATCCGCCCGCGCGGCAGTTTCGAGCAGGCCTGCGCCACGCTGGCTGCGTACCGCCGCTACAGCGGAAGCATCTGCGGCGCGAGCGTCACGCTGCGAACCAACAACTGGCACGAGGCCACCAGCCGCGAGTTCGTCGAGCGGGTGAGCGAGGCGGGCGCGCAGTACTTCGTCTTCTCGCCCTGCGAGACCGTCGCCGGACGGCCGATGCTGAGCCCGGATCGGCAGGCCCTGGCGCTGGACCGCCTGGCCGAGCTCTCCGCAGCCTCGAGAGCGCTGATCTTCACCTATCCGTTCGGGCAGATCCTGGGGCAGCGGATCGCGCCCGCCCGGCGCTTTCGCTCTCTCACGGTGGATTACACCGGCAACGTCTACATCGCCCGGCGCGGCCCCTGCTTCGGCAACGTCTACGACACCGACCTGGCGACGCTGATCTCGCGGCCGGCCCTGCAGACCGCCTACAGCCAGGCGGCCGCGGGCCCGGTCGGCTGGCGTCCCAGCCCGGTGCAGCTCGGCGCGTGGACCTGACGCCCGTCCTCTCGCCTTCTCAGAGATAGAGGCAGGCCCAGAGCACGGGCCAGATTCCCACCGCGAAGTACCAGCAGATGCGCGCGGCCGAGAAGGCGCTGCGGCTCAGCGCGCCCCTCGTCGGCGCCTCGTCGTCGCGGAAGGGCTTGAGTCGCAGCCAGACGACACCCAGGAAGACGAGCGAGCCCAGCACGTGTGCGGCGTGCGTCCCGACGATGATGCAGAAGAACTTGGCGTGATGGCTCGAGGTCAGGTCCAGCCCTTCTCGCAGCAGGTTGAGCCAGACCACCCCCTGGAAGAACAGGAAGAAGCTGCCGAGAACGATCGCGGTGAGCAGCATCGGACCGATTCGCGCCTCGCGGTCGTCCCAGGTGCGGGCCGCTCGGAAGACCAGGCCACCGCTCGCGAAGAGAGCCGCGGAATTGATGATCGTCTCGCCGAGCGGGAACCACGGCTGACCCTCCGGAGGCCAGACGGCTCCGTCGATCGCGCGCGTGAGCAGGAAGGCGGCCACCAGGCCCAGAAACACCATCGCCTCGAAGGCCACCATGACGAGCATCGAGATCAGGCCGAGATCGATCGCGAATCTCCGCGCGCGCTGGCGCGGCCGAAGCGCGATGACGTTCTGCCCGCTCATAGGGTGGACTCCCGGGCGGCCCGCTCGTCGATGGCGGCCGCCGTCTCGTCTTCCGGATCGCAGCTATTCTACTCCCCGGCGACGACGCTCGGCCAGCCGTTCGGCCGGACTCGAGGGCGCCGGGATCGGACGAGGGGCGCATGCCGGACGAAGCGATCATCTTCGACATGGACGGAACGCTGGCGGACTCCATCGAGCAGTACTGCCGGATGGCGCGCGACGTGACCGAGCTCACCGGCGCGCCGCCGGTCTCCCGCGAGCGAGTTCTCGCGCTCATGGGCAGCGGGCAGCCCGACCTGCTGCGCCGTCTGCTCCCCGACGACTTCCCCGACGCGGAAGCCGCGCTGGAGCGCGCGGTGCGCCTGCGACTGCGCGGCTGGATGCGCAGTCTCGACGACGTCGATCCGCTGCCCGGGTGCGTCGATCTGCTCCGGCACCTACACCGAAAAGGGTACCGACTGGGAATCGCCACCTCGTCGGGCCGCGCGCTGCCGTACCTGGATCGCTGGGGAGTGCGCGAGCTCTTCAGCGCGATCGTCGGCCGCGAGGACGTGCGCAATCGCAAGCCGCACCCCGAGCCGGTGCTGCTCTGCCTGGCCGGCCTGGGCACCGAGGCCGGTCGCGCGCTCTACGTCGGAGATTCGCCGATCGACATCCGCGCGGGGCGAGCGGCGGGCGTCCGGACCGTCGGCGTTCTCACCGGGACCAGCCCGCGCCACGTGCTCGAGACCGAAGGCCCCGACCACGTCCTGGCCAGCGCGATCGAGCTTCGCGGGCTGATCGGCGACTAGCCCCAACGCGGCTGGAAGTCGCGCGCGATTCCGAGCTCGTACTTCGCGATCTGCTCCAGCGCCATCATGTCCGCGGGAGGGTGGGCCTTGCCGGCACGGGCGTCGCGGTACATGCGCTCGAGCCCGAAGCGGCGGAAGATCCCCGGGCCGCCGGCGATGTCCATCGCCAGCTCCAGCACCTTCATGTGGTTGTTCGTGCACACGTACTTGCACAGTCCGCCCTTGCGCGCCGACTCCTCGATTCCCCACGGCCGCGCCATCCAGTCCTCGGCCGAGGTCCGGATCAGCGCGCGCGAGCTCTCGGTCAGCGCCACCATCTCGGCGAGCTGGTACTGCAGACCCGGCATGTGGCTCAGCGGCCGCTGCTCCGTCGGCGGCGTGCGCTCCTTCAGGTACCGCTTCACCCAGTCGATCGCGGCCTGGGCTACGCCGAGGTAGACGGAGGAGATCGTGATGTTGAACCAGGGCGCGAACGACGACATGTTCGCGAACACCGACGTCGCGGGCTGGATCGGCGCCATCATCGCGTCGGGGATGAACACGTCCTTGAATTCCACGTCCCAGCTGCCGCTGGCGCGAACCCCGATCACGTCCCAGCTCGTCTCGCCCATGCAGATCACGCCCGGCGTCGTCTTCGGGACCATCACCATCGCGACGCGCGCCGGCTCGCCGGAGCCGTCCTCGATCCGCGCGAAGGCGGCGATCATGTCGGCGGCGGGCACGTTCGAGAAGTACGACTTGCGGCCGTCGATCCGCCAGCCTCCGTCGACTTTCCTCGCCGTCGTCTGCGGGAGCATGTAGGCGCCGGGCACGCCGGTCTCGCTGAACGATCCACACAGGATCCCCTTCGTCTGTGCCAGCGCCTTCATCATCAGCTCGCCCTGCGCGCGCCTTTCCGGCGTCTCGAACCGCAGGTCGAAGAGCCGAGACCCGATGCCGAAGACGTGCATGTTCATGCCGATCGCCGTCCCCGCGCAGCCCTGCCCGAGCTGCTCCTGGCAGGCGCAGAGCTCGAGCAGGTTCACGCCTTCACCGCCGAGCTCCGCCGGCATCGTCATGTGCGCGTAGCCGCTCTGCTTCATCTCCTCGTAGTTCTCGTGCGGGAACGAGTTGTCGCGGTCGTGCGCGTCGGCGCGCGGCGCGAAGTCGGCCGCGTGCCTGCGCGCGCGCTCGAGCAGC
Organism: Deltaproteobacteria bacterium; assembly: GCA_016875225.1. Classification (NCBI taxonomy): domain Bacteria; kingdom Pseudomonadati; phylum Myxococcota; class Myxococcia; species Deltaproteobacteria bacterium. Next base: position 23,043 of record VGRW01000046.1, on the reverse strand, counting down.
CGCACCTCGCGCTCCGAGAGCGGCTTGCGCAGCAGGGTGGGGTAGTCGGGGAACACGCCGGAATCGGGCTGGGTGGCCATGCAAGCTCCTTGTTCCAGTACTTACGAAACTGTAAATAGTGCCGCGATGCCTCGGAAGTCAACTCGGGCGCGCAGACGCCGGCTCCCGGCCGCGGAGGCGCGGCTGCGAATCCTGCAGGCCGCCGAGAAGCGGCTGGTCGAGGTCGGGCCAGGGGGCCTGCGGCTCGCCGACCTCGCGCGCGACCTCGGCATCACGCACCAGGCGATCCTCCACCATTTCGGGAGCCGTGAGGATCTTCTCGCCGAGCTCGCCCGCTTCGCGATCGCGAGCCTCGGACAGGAGCTGATCGATGCGCTCGATCGCCCGGAGGGGGCGCCAGCCAGCGCGACCGACCTGCTCGACCGCGTCTTTCGCACCTTCGGCGAGCGGGGTCAGGCGCGACTGATCGCCTGGCTCGCGCTCTCCGGGCTCACTCCTGCGCCATCGCGGCGAACGCGCACGAGCGCGCCAGACGGGGATCGCGTCCTGCTCCGCCTCGCGAACGCCCTGCACGCTCGACGCGGGCTGGCCGCATCCTCCGAGGCGCTGGAGAACACGCAGTTCACCCTGGTGCTAGGAGGACTCGCGGCGCTCGGCGACGCGATCGCGGGCGCCGGCGTCCGCGACAGCGCCGGGCTGGATGACGATCGCGAGGCCAACCAGCGCTTTCGCGAGTGGCTCTCGAAGCTGCTGGTCGCGCAGCTTCGCGGATAGGCGCTTCGGGGCCGCTCCGTTCTATGATCCGCAGGCGGGAGGAGCCCATGCAGGATTCGTTCGCAGCGACCGACGACGAGCTCGAGCAGTACGGGCGGCTCGGGTTCTTCACCCGAGAGCGGATCTTCTCGCCGGCCGAGCTGGCGGAGCTGCAGCGGGCGGTGGAGCGCGTCCACGAGCGCGTGCTGTCCGCCGACGAGCACGGCGAGGGCGGCCCGGTCGATCGGGTCGACAATCAGCGCTACCAGCCGCTCTGCGGGTCGACGGTCAAGTGGGAGTGGAGCGAGAGCTTGCGCGCGGTCCGCTCGATGGAGCCGGCCCACCACCTCGATCCGCGCCTCTCCGCGCTGATCGACGACCCGCGCCTCTGGGAGCCCTGCCGCGCGCTGGTCGGATCGCAGGAGTTGAGCCTCTTCAGCGACAAGCTGAACATGAAGCGCCCGGGTGGCGCGCCGTTTCCGTGGCACCAGGAGTCGCCCTACTGGGTGTACGGCGCCGAGCAGGTGGAGCGGATCGTGAGCGTGCTGGTCTACCTCGACGATGCGAGCGTCGACAACGGCTGCCTCTGGGTGATTCCGGGCAGCCACAGCCACGGCGTGCTCCCGGCGCTCTCGGATCGCGGCGTGCTCGGCGCGCTCTACACCGATGTGGGACGGGTCGAGGGCGAGCCGTTTCCGGTCCAGCTGCCCGCCGGGTCTGCGCTCTGGTTCCACCGCGACCTCGTCCACGGCTCGCAGGGCAATCGCAGCGCGGACAACCGGCGCGTCTTCGTGGCCGCCTATCAGCCGGCCGGGCTGCGTCGCTGGCGTCTCGACCGAGTGCGGCCGGTCGGAGCGCGCGCGCCCGCGAGCTGAGCCGCTAGTCTGCAGCGGATGCAGCCGTCGCGCCGACTCTCGCTCTGCCTGCTTCTCTTCGGGCTCCTGGCGGCCGGCGCCGGGGCGACCGCTTCTGCGGGCCCGGAGGCTCGCCCGTCGATCGGATCGATTCGCCGCGACGTCGAGACGGGCGCGCTCGATCCCGCCCAGCGCGAGCAGGCGCTCGCCCAGCTCGACGCCGCCGCCGGGCACGAGCGCGAGGCCGACGCGCTCGTGCAGCGCCTGGCCGAGCTGCGCGCCGAGGCGACTTCGCAGCCGACGCGAATGACCCGCCTGCGTGCCGCGCTCGAGCTCGACCGCGACAAGGAGATCGCGGCATGGGAGGCGCGCCTGCCACCGGACGCCGACGGCGAGACCCTCGAGCGACTGCTGAAGCGGGAGCGCGCCGCCGTCGCCGACCTCGACGCGCAGGTCGAGAAGCTCGCGAGCGGTCTGGCGCAGGCGCTCTCCGGTCCGGCACGGCCCGCCGACGAGCTCGCCGCGCTCCGACAGCGTGTGGACGAGCTTTCCGTACCTGCCGCGGCGGTGGCCGGCGAGCCTGCGGCTCTTGGCGCCGTGCGCCAGACGGCGCGGGCCGCGGAGCTTCGCCGCCTGAGAGCGGAGCTCGAGCTGAAGCAGGCCGAACGCGAGCTCGCGGGCGACCGCCAGCAACACGACGAGCTCGCGCTCCGCGAGCTGCGATTCCGTCAGAGTTTGCACGCCCGACGCGTCGCGATTCTTCACCAGCGCGTCGCCGACCTCGGCCGTCGCGAGATCGAGAAGCTGACCGCAGGGCTGACCGAGCGCGAGACCGCGCTCGCCGAGACCCGTGGCTCCGCGTTCGGCGTCGCCGCTCGAAATCGCGTTCTCGGCGAAGAGCTGCTCGAGCAGAACGCGCGGCTCGCAGACGATCGTGCGACGCTGGCCCTCACCGAGGCGGCCCGCGATCGCGTCGCGGCCGCGCTTCGCGACAGTCGGGCGCGGCTCGAGATCGGAGGCGCGAGCGAGGCCGTCGGTCGCTGGCTCTGGAGCGAGCGCCGGCGTCTCGAGGCCCCTGCGCGCCTGCGCCAGCGCCTCGACGCGCTGCGCGGAACGCTCGCCGAGCTTCGCCTCCGGCTCGTGATCACGAGCGAGGAGCAGCGCGAGCTGGTCGACGTCGCCGCGGTGGCGCGCGAGATCTCCGAAGCCGACCGCGCGAGCAGCGACGAGGAGGGCGTTGCCGAGCCGGCGAGCGAGTCCCTCGAGCCGCTGCTCCGGCAGCGCGTCCAGCTTCTCGGCGCGATCGAGCCCCTGCTGCGCCGACGCATCACGACGCTCGAGCGGGCCGAGCGCGTGCGCCAGCAGCAGCTCGACGACACGCTGCAGATGAGTCAGCTGCTCGACCGCCATCTGCTCTGGAGCCGCAGTCACTCACCGATCGACGCCAGCTGGCTCGGGCGCGTTCCCGAGGGCCTGCGCGATCTGGTCAAACCGTCGCGTTGGAAGACCACCGTCGAGCTCTCGCTGCGGGAGCTCGCCGATCGACCGCTGCGCTGGGCGCTCGCGGTGCTCGTCGTGCTGGCCTCGCTTGCCCTGCGCCGGAGCGCGCGAGCGCGAATCGAGGCCCAGGTCGTTCCGGCACAGGACATCGGCGGGAACAGCTTTCAGGCGACGCTTCGCGCGCTCGGCTGGACGCTGCTCGGCGCGGCTCCGGGCCCGGTCGTGCTCTGGCTCCTCGGCGAGCTGCTGCAGGATGTCGGAAACCCGGGTCGCTACAGCGATTCGCTCGGTCGCGCCTTCGGCGCGCTGGTGCTCCCACTGGCCTCGGTACAGCTTCTGCGCTGGATGGTCGTCGAGCGCGGCCTCGCACACGTACACTTCCGCTGGATGCGCGCGCGCCGCGAGACGCTTCGGCGCACGGTGCCGCGCGCCGCCGGCGTCGTCCTGCCGATGTACTTCGTCACGGCGCTTGCGTTCATCCGCAACCTCGAGCTGCCAAACGACGTTCAGGCGCGGGTCGCGATCGTCGTCGCGTGCGGAGCTCTCGCCTGGACGCTCTGGCGCGCGCTCGACGTCGGACGGCTCTGGGTCGTCCGCGGGGCGACGACCGAGGCGTCCGCTTCGAGAAGGCTGCTGCGCTTCGCGCTTCCGGTTCTCGCGCTGGTCACCGCCGTGCTGGCGCTGATCGGCTACGTCCACTCCGCCGGCCTGCTGCTGCACTCCTTCATCATGACGTTCGCCATGCTCGTCGCGATCAGTTTGCTGACGGGCCTGCTGGCGCGCTGGTTCCTGCTGGGCGAGCGACGGCTCTCGCTGCAGCGAAGCGAGGAGCTGCGGGTTTCCGAAGCGGAGCTCGCTGGCGACGAGCCAGCAGCAGAGCCGGAGCCCGAGATGACGCTCGAACAGATCAACGCGCAGACCGGTCGGCTGCTGCGTGCGCTGCGCCTGACCTTGGTGGCCGTGGGATTCGCCTGGGTCTGGGCGCAGGTGATCCCCGCAGTCGCACGGCTGGACGAGATCGCGCTCTGGCACTTCGCGGAGGCCGGTGCGGGCGGCGAGGTCGTGCAGCACCCGGTGACGCTGATGGCGGCGATCCTCGGTGCGCTCGTGCTGACGCTCACGTTCGGGGGCGCGAGAAACCTGCCGGGGTTGGTCGAGATCGGCCTGCTCTCGCGCACGAAGATCGACGCGGCGTCTCGCTACGCGGCGACCAGCGTGCTCCGCTACGCGATCGTCATCGCCGGTACGGTGATCGGGCTCGGCCTGCTCGGCATGCGCTGGTCGCAGCTGCAGTGGCTGGCCGCGGCGCTCAGCGTCGGACTGGGCTTCGGTCTGCAGGAGATCTTCGCCAACTTCGTATCGGGGCTGATCCTGCTCTTCGAGCGCCCGTTCCGCGTCGGTGACGTGATCACGATCGGCGCTTCGTCCGGCCGGGTCCTGCGCATCCGCACGCGTGCAACGACGATTCTCGACTTCGACAACAAGGAGATCGTCGTTCCGAACAAGAGCTTCATCACCGGAGAGGTCACGAACTGGACCCTCTCCGACAGCGCGACGCGCATCGTGATCAAGGTCGGGGTCGCCTACGGCAGCGATCCCTCGCGAGTCCGCGAGCTCCTGCTCGCGGCCGCGCGCGCGAATCCGCTCGTGGCCGCTGAGCCCGAGCCGGTCAGCGTGTTCCTCGCCTTCGGCGCAAGCTCCCTCGATTTCGAGCTGCGCGTCTTCGTCGGCGCGGTGGCCGACCGGCTGGTCGCCCAGGACCAGCTCAACACGGCCGTGGCGGAGTCGTTCGCAGAGCACGGCATCGAGATCGCGTTCCCGCAGCTCGACCTGCACGTGCGCGACGTTCCCCGGTCCACGGGCTGAGACGATCGACTAGCGCCCGCCGCCCTTGCCCCCGCCAGGACCGGGACCGGCGCCAGGGCCAGGGCCCATGCCCGGGCCGGGTCCCATACCTCGACCCGGTCCTCCCCGCTGGCCGCGCGGGGGCACCTCTTCGGGAAGCGCGACGCCGCGCTCCTTGGCGCGCTCCTGCATCCGCTCGTGGTGCTCGGCGCGGATCCGCTCGCGCTCCTCGTCGCTCTTCGCCGCGCGCATCTTCGCCCGCTGCTCGGCGATCTCCTCCGGCGTCATCAGGTCGCGGCCATAGATCGGCTCGCCCTCCTCGACCGCTGCATCGATCCCGGCGCCCGGCGCGCCGCTCTCCTGGGCGAGCGCGACTCCGGCGCTGATCAGCGACCCGCAGACGAGGGCAGAGAAGAGAGATCGAGCTCGCACCTTCGTTCCTCCTGCGCCCTTCGCGGAGCAATCCACGTGCCGACCCGTCGGTGCCGACGGCGGCTGACATCCGAGCGAATGTCCATCCCCGCCTCACCCGGCTGGGGCGTTCCGAGACCGCGGCCCTACGGTGTGCGCGCGCTGGCCGGGGTCGAGACGTTCCTGAAGTGCGGGATCACGTACTTCCCGAACATCTTGATCGTGTCCATGATCGCGCCGTGCGGCATCCGGCCGACCTGCATCAGCAGAAGCAGCTCGTCGGCGCCGACGCGCGGGTAGTTCTCGATCGCGCGGATGCAGTCGTCGGGATTGCCGCAGATCACCGTGCCGGCCTGCGCTGCTGCGGCGAGATCGAGCTCCGGCATCGCTGGAACGGCGGAGACCTTGTCGCCCTCGGGCTTCTCGCCCGCGCCGCGCGTGGAGATCAGCGCGTCGGAGATGTTCTTGTAGTACTGGTAGGTCTGCGCGCTCTTCGGGATGTAGAGCTGCTGCCCGAGATCCCAGAAGAAGCGCATGTTCGGCTCGGCGATCTCGTAGGCGCGCTGGCGCGTCTCGGCGCAGCAGGCCATCGCGGAGCAGGCGACCTGGTTGTTCACGAACGCCCCCGCGGGGCTGGTGCAGGACGCCGCCGCGTCGCGGTAGAGCTTGATCTGCGCCTCGAGCATGCCCGGCGCCAGGAATCCGAACGAGAGCAGGCCCAGCCCCAGTCGCCCGGCGCGCTGGAAGCTCGACGGCTGCGTCGCCGCGTGCCAGAGCGGCGGGTGCGGCTTCTGCAGCGGCTTCGGCAGCACCGCTCGCTCGGGCATCTTCAGGTGCTTGCCGTCGAAGCTCACCGTGTCCTTCATCCACATCTGCGGAATCGCGCGGACCGCTTCCTCCCACTGCTCGAGCGTGACGTCCGGATCGATCATGAAGCCGCCGAGCTCCTGCTCGGTGATCCCCCGGCCAGTGCCGAACTCGACCCGGCCGTTGGAGAGGATGTCGAGCACCGCCGCGCGCTCGGCCGCGCGCACCGGGTGGTTGTACTGGTGCGGCAGCAGCACGACGCCGTGCCCGAGCCGGATCCGGCTGGTGCGCTGGCTCAGCGCGCCGAAGAACACCTCTGGCGCGGAGCTGTGCGAGTACTCGCTCAGGAAGTGGTGCTCCACGCACCAGACCGCGTGGAATCCCATCTCCTCGGCAAGCTCGGCCTGCGCGATCGCCTGCCAGTACGTCTCGTACTCCGAGCGCTCGTGCCAGGGCTTCGCCATCTGCAGCTCGTAGATCAGCGAGATTCGCATCGCGTCCCCTCCGCCCGATCCAGCCTATTCAGCCTCCTTGCAGTGCCGATATGAGGACGGTCATATTGGCCCGATGAGTGATTGCCCGGAGCTCGAGGCGGCGCGGGGATTGGCGGATCTGGTGACCGAGCGCGCGGGGGAGGGCGACGCGGCGCGCGCGATCCCGCGCGACCTGGCGCGGCGCATGGCCGAGGCCGGGCTGTTCCGGGTCTGCGTCCCGGCCCGCTACGGCGGCAGCGAGCGCCACGTCCGGGACGTCGTCCGCGTGATCGAGGAGATCGGGCGCGCCGACGGCTCGGCCGGCTGGTGCGTGATGCTCGGCGCGACTACCGGCCTGCTGGCGGGGTCGCTGCCCGAGGAGTGGGCCCGGAAGATCTACGGAGCGGATCCGAACGTGGCGACTTGCGGGGTCGTGCGCGGGAACGGCGTGGCGCGGCCGGTGCCGGGCGGCCACTCGATCGACGGGCGCTGGCCGTTCGCGAGCGCCATCAGCCACTCCGACTGGGTGGTCGGCGGCTGCACCGTGGTCGGCGCGGACGGCGAGATCCCGGAGCCGGGCCCGCGCGGGCCAGAGACGCGGCTGTTCTTCTTCGAGCCCGGGCAGGTCCGGGTGCTCGACACCTGGCACACCTCCGGCCTGCGCGGCACCGGGAGCCACGACTTCGAGGTGAGCGACGCCTTCGTTCCCGACGGCCGCTCCGTGGTGCTGGGCGGGCGGCCGCGGGTCGACGGGCCGCTGTTCAAGTTCCCGACGCTGGGGCTGCTCGCGCTCGGCGTGACCTCGGTCTCGCTCGGAATCGCGCGGCGCGCGATCCAGGAGTTCATCGCGCTCGCGGGGGGCAAGGTTCCGACCGGCAGCGCGCGCACGCTCGCGAACCGGCCGCTGGCGCAGCGCGCGGTGGCGGATGCGGAGGCCTCGCTGCGCGCGGCGCGCGCCTTCCTGTTCGAGGTGCTCGACGAGGTCTGGGCCGTCGCGCAGCAAGGGGCGCTCACGACCGAGGCGCGCGCGCAGCTTCGCCTCGCGGCCACGCACTCGACCTGGCGCGCCGCGCACGCCGTCGACCAGGTCTACCAGGCGGCCGGCGGCACCTCGATCTACGACGTGAGCCCGCTCTCGCGCTGCTTCCGCGACGTGCACGTCGCCACACAGCACCTGATGGTCGCGGAGCCCACGCTCGAGGTGGTCGGCCGGGTGCTTCTCGGAGTCGGTGCCGAGAAGTCGCTTCTCTGAGCGGAGCCGAGCCTCAGCCGACGAGCTTCTTCGCCTCGACGATGAGCGCGGCGCAGGCGTCTGCGCAGGCCTTGCACTCGGGCTGGTGCTTCTCGTGCACGCGGCACTCCTTCTCGCAGTACTCGCAGACCGCGATGCAGGCGCGCGCCATCTCGGCGAGCTTCTGCGAGTCCTGCGAGGCGAGGAACGCGAACGCGTCACAGACGTGGAGCATCTGCTGCACCGAGATCGCGCACTCCGCCATCGTCGTGTCCTTGGCGACGAACGTCTCGAAGCAGTGACTGAGGCAGGAGCGTCCGGTCTCGATGCACTTCTCCGCCGCCTTGACGGCGGCCGCATGTCGCTTGTAGGCCTGCGCCTCGGTGTAGCGGCCCGCGGCGTCGGGCGCGTGGCCCGCGTGCTCGTCCGCTGCGTTGGCCCGAGTGGCCGCGGCCACGGCCGCGAGTCCCACTCCGCCCAGCAGAATCTCGCGCCGGCTGATCGATCCCTGCGTCCTGTCGAGATCACGGTCCATGGCTCGGTCCTCCTGTGGTGATTCTATCCAGCATCGCGCCGCCGTCGCCCGGATTCGTCACCACGGCCCGATGCGCGGCCTTCGCGCCGGCGCCACGCGGATCGCGTCCTGCGGGCAGTCGATCTCGCAGGCGAAGCAGGTCTGGCAGTCCTCGGGGTAGGCGATCCGGATCTCGCGCCGCTCGGGCACCAGCCGGAACACGTCGGTCGGGCAGATCCGGAAGCAGATCTGGCAGTAGTCGCAGAGGTTCCTGTCGATCCGCTCGATCACGCGGGCACCGGCGTCACCAGGGGCTGGATCGGGTAGCTCGACAGCGGAACAGGCTCGCGCTCGATCTGCATCGCGCCGTCGTCGGCGCGCCGCAGATTGATCCAGACGAGCCGGCTCGCTTCGTCGCTCTCGGGGTGGTCCACGCGGAAGTGCGCGCCGCGGGATTCGCCGCGCGCGAGCGATGCGCGCAGGAACATCTCCGCGGCGCGGATCATGTTTCGCGTCTCGTGCAGCTTGGCGAGCCCGTGCACGTCGTCGGCGATCAGATCGGGAAGCGCGCCGTCGCGAAGGTCCTCGATGTCGCGCAGCGCGGCTTCGAGCGACTCGCCCCGCTTCCGAATGCTGACGTCGGTCCGGAAGATGCTGCGCTGCATCCGCTCGACCACCTCGTCCGCGCGCAGGCCGCCCGACTTCTTCCGCCCGAGCGGCGCGGTCGCACGGGCGGCGAGCTCGGCGACCTCGTCGCTGTGTGGCGCGCACGGGCCGGCGTCGGCGAGCCAGCGCGCGGCTCCGCGACCGCTGCGTTCGCCCGACCCCATCGCGCGCAGCGTCGACCAGCCGTTGAAGAGCCCGGGATCGAGCGCTTCGGTCATTCCCGCCGCGAACAGACCTGGAACGTCCGACTGGCCGTCCGCGTGCACACGCACTCCGCCGCGCAGCGTCTGGACCGCGGGGATCCACTCCTGGGGCCGGCGGAGATCGACGCCTTCGTCCGCGAGCCGCGACAGGTTCAGCGGCATGAAGCCGCCGATCCGCGCGAGAGCGGGCGCGATCCTGGTCGTGAACGAGTCGCCCATCTCGAGCTGGAAAGGCGGGCCGTTTCCCTTCTCCACCTCTCGCGCCATCGCTTGCACCAGTTCGTGGATCTCGGCGGAATCCGCATCCGGGTGGTAGCGGGCCATGAACGCCTCGCCGCGCGCGTTCAGCAGCCGTCCGCCCCAGCGCAGCGCGACGCCGGTGCCCTCGAAGCCGAAGTGGGGCGAGCCGGTGTTGGTGCAGAGGAACTCCATGTTCGAGAGCCGCGCGCCCTGGTCGTAGGCGAGCCGGAAGCCGTCGCCGGTGGTCGCGTCGGTGCAGACGTAGCTGCCGCGGAAGCTGCAGTCGGCGGTGGCGAGGAGAACCGCGCGCGCCGCGAACTCGATCGGCTCGGCCGTGGTTCGGTCGAGTCCGAGCGCTCCCGCGATCCGGCCGTCGCGCTGCAGCAGATCGGTGACGAGGACGCGCGGAAAGGTCTGCGTTCCCGGGCGCGCGCGGCGGCGCAGCGCGTCGGCCACCGCCGCGCCGCCCACGCTCTCGCGGAAGCGCGGCATCACCATCATCTTCACGTGCCGGAAGCCGCGCGACGGCAGGCGCAGGTAGCCGTCCCCGGCGCGCTCGTACGAGACGCCCCACGACTCGAGCCGGCGCAGCCGCTCGTGCGACGTCTCGAGAATCTCGGCGACCAGAGGCTGGCGCGAGAGGAAGCCGTTCGCCTCGACGATGTCGCGAAGCCAGAGCTCGAGCGAATCTTCCGGCAGGCAGTAGATCGTCGCGCCCGCGCAGAGCCGCGACTGGCTCGACATCGCGATCGCCGCTTTGTCGACCATGGCGATCCGAGTGACTCCCGCCTCGCGCGCCGCGATCGCCGCCCAGAGACCGGCGAAGCCGCTCCCCACGATCAACAGGTCCGTCTCGCAGCGTCGGATTCGCATCGCCCCGCTCCGCTCGCTCGAGTCTACGCCGGGCGCCTCACGGACTGCGCGGCGATTCCGCCGATCACCTGCGACAGGCTCGCGCGCAGGCATCGCTTGAACTCCGGCCTCGTCACGTTGCCGCCAAGCCAGGCGATCAGCCCGAAGTAGTACACGGCGAAGAGATTCTGGGCGGCGGACTCCGGATCGACGTCCGGGCGCAGCGCTCCGTCGCGCTGCGCGGCCCGGATCAGATCGCCGATACCGCTGTAGATGGCCCGCATCAGCACGGCGATGTGATGCTTGCGCTCGCTGCCCGTCGGGATCGTGACCTCGCGGATCAGAACCCTGGCGAGCCCGAGGTCGCGCTCGTGGTAGGCGATCATCGCGCCGAACACGTACATGAGCTGGTCGAGAAACGGGGCGCTCGCGTCGACCCGCTCGAAACCGGCCCGCGACGTCTCGATCATCTCGTCCTTGAAGACCATGACGAGCAGGTCTTCCTTGGACTTCGCGTAGAGGAAGAGCGTGCCGGCACCGATCTCCGCCCGCTCCGCGATCTCCTGCGTCGTGGTCTGCGCGAACCCCTTGGCTGCGAAGAGCGCTTTCGCGGCTGCGGCGATCCGCGCCAGCTTCTCCTGCTTGTTCTGCTCCCGGCGCCCGGCGGGCGTGGCCCCGGCCTTTCGAGTTCGCGTGGCCATCAGGTGGATCGGGGCTCGGCGCTGGAATCAGAAGCGGTGATAATCGGTCGAGTCCGCAAGCGCCGCGTCGCCCTCGGCGGCCACGGGCTCCCAGTAGTTCAGCGCGGCGTTGACGTCGCCCTTCCAGACCTCGGCCGGCAGGTCGTAGAGCACCTCGACGCCGTTGCCGTCGGGATCGGAGACGTACACGCTGTGCGTCATGCCGTGGTTGCCGCGCATCCGGAACTCGACGCCCTTGTTCTTCAGGTGCGCCAGTCGCGCGAGGAACGTCTCGCGGTCCGGGTAGCAGATCGCGATGTGATTGATGCCGACGCGGTTGCCGAACATCTGCCACTCGGTGTCCGCGGCCGGGAACTGGCTCGGGTCCGGCGCCTGCACGATCGCCAGGTCGTGGTGGCGGCTCTTGTCTCCGCGGTAGAAGCGGAACTTCACGTCCGGGATGCCCGGGATCGCCAGCGTCCCGCAGTGCTCGAAGCCGAGCACGTCGGTGTAGAAGCGGTGCGATGCCTCGATGTCGCGGACGTTGATCGCGAGGTGCTGAACGACTGGGCCCTTCGTACTCGTCATCTCGGTTCCTCCCGTTGCGGGTAGTGTGCGCGCCCGACCGCGCTCAGTCGACTCCGATCGCCTTCATCAGCGCGGGAAACTCGTTCCACTCGCGTTCCTGCTGGGCGAAGACGTGGTCGATGATCAGGTTGCGCTGGGCGCTCGCCAGATAGAAGCGCTCGTAGAGCTCGGTTCGGCCGCCGAGCGCCGATCCCGCGAAGTCCCAGGCCGTGCGGAAGATCTTCGCGCGCTCGCGTGCGCTCATCCCATTGGAGCCGGGAATGAAGCGCTCGATCAGCGGGCCGATCTCGGGGTTGTCGATCGCGTCGAGCGACGGCGTGGCGAGCAGATTGTGCGAGCCGATCGCCTTGATGCACTCGTTGGCCCGGATCATCCAGCCCGGCATCATCGCGCGCGTGGCGCGGAACGGACGGTCGTCGCAGAAGAACGCGCCGTTGCCCCAGTCGTGCGCGCCCGCCTCGGCCGCCGTGATCGCGGCGCGGGTGAGCGCGGAGTAGGCCCAGATCTCGCCGAGCATCGCGGCGACGTCGGGCCGGCCCTCGGAGTTGGTCGCGCGGGCCATCCGCGTGCAGATCTCGTAGGCGAACTCGAGCTTCACCGCGGCGCGGATCGAGGTCTGCTGCATGATGTTCGCGGCCCAGCCGTGTCGCATCAGGTTGTTGTAGATGTCGACGTCGCCGTCGATGAAGACGCGCTCGAGGGGGATCTCGACCTCGTCGAAGATCATGTACGCGTCCTGCTCGTCGAAGCGGGTCGAGAACGGCTGGTCGGCGACCGGCGCCGCCACGCCGTAGTGGTCGCGGCAGAGCGTGATCAGACCCTTGCTGTTCATCGGGATCGAGAACGCGAGCAGCACGCCCGGATCGGTTCCCGGAGGCTGCGGCAGGCCGGGGTACACGAAGAGCTCGTCGGCGAACGGCCCGAGCGTGGCCAGGATCTTCGCGCCGCTCACGATGATGCTGTCCTTCTTGCGGCGCACGACCCGCAGCGCGACCTGGCCGTTGATCCCCACCGTGTCGGGCAGCGTCTTGTCGACGACGGGATGGATGATCGTGTGCGTCAGCGAGAGGTCCTTGTCGACGACCTCGCGGTAGAAGCGCCCCAGACGCTCGGCAAAGGTCGTGTCGCCCGAGCTTGCGAAGATGTCGCTTCGCGCGACGAAGCCCGCGAGCGTCACGTTCACGTAGTCCGGCGTGCGGCCGAGCATTCCCTCCGAGTAGTGCGCGAAGCGCTCGAAGGCGATGCGGCGCCGGCGCAGATCGTCGGCGCAGCGCGGCACGATCAGGCTCGCGCTCATCGGCTTTCCGGTCTGCGGGTCGGGGACGAGGCACTCGTCCGCGTGCTGGTTCTGCCAGTCGAAGTAGCCGGCCATTCCGGCGACCGACCCGGCGAACGCCGGGTGCGTCGTGACGTCCACCTTCTGGTTGCCGAGCCAGACCACTCGGTCGTCGCGAAGCCCTTCCACGTACTGCTTGCCGGTTCGTGCGGACATCTTTGCCTCCGGTTCGATCTTGGGTGACCGAATACCTGAGTATAGTCAGTTTTGCAAGCGGAAGGTTCAGTCGCCCTCGAGATGGGCCCACGGCCGCGCGACGCGGTCCGCCTGCTCGAAGCGCGAGATCTCGTCGCGCCTGCGCAGGATCAGGCCGAGATCGTCGAGCCCGGAGCGCAGCGCCTCCTTGCGCAGGGGAGGGACGTCGAAGCCGTAGCGGCGCTCGCCCGCGCGAACCTGCTGCGCCTCGAGATCGACCGTCACGAGGCCGGCTCCGCCCTCGGCGAACGCGGCGAGCGCCGCGACGTCGCCTGCCGCGAGCCTCACCGGCAGCACGCCGTTCTTGAAGCAGTTCGAGTGGAAGATGTCGCCGAAGCTCGGCGCGATCACGCAGCGGAAGCCCAGCCCGCGCACCGCCCAGACGGCGGTCTCGCGCGAGCTCCCGCAGGCGAAGTTCGCCCCCGCGATCAGGATCTGCGCGCCCGCGTAGCGCGGATCGTCGAGCGGGCACTCCCCGTGGAGGCGCCCGGCCGCGTCGTAGCGCAGCGGCTCGAAGGCGAACTCGACCAGCGCCGATCCACCCTGCAGCACGCGTCCGATCGGCGTGATCACGTCGGTGTCGACGTCGTCGACGAGCAGCGGCACCGCCTTCGCGTGGAGCGTCTCGAACGGCTCCATGCCTAGGCCGCAAGTCCTGTCGCGCTGGCGATGCAGCCGGCGAGCGCCGACGCCGCCGCGGTGGCCGGGCTCGCCAGATGCGTTCGCGCGCGCGGTCCCTGCCGGCCGACGAAGTTCCGGTTGGACGTGGACACGCAGCGCTCGCCCGGCGGGACCTGCTCGCCGTTCATGGCGAGGCACAGCGAGCAGCCCGGCTCGCGGAACTCGAAGCCCGCGTCGCGGAAGATCCGGTCGAGTCCGCGCGCCTCCGCCTCGCGCTTCACCCGTTTCGAGCCCGGGACGATCCAGGCGCGCACGCCGGGCGCGACCTTCCGGCCCGCGACCACGCGCGCGGCGGACTCGAGATCGCCGAGCCGCCCGTTCGTGCACGAGCCGATGAACACGTGCTGCACGGGCGTCCCGGCGATGGGCGCGCCGGGCGCGAGGCCCATGTACGCGAGCGCCGCCGCACGCGCGCGCGCGGCTCGCTCGTCGGGCGCGTCGTCCGGCGACGGAATCCGCTCGCCGATCGCGATCACCTGCTCCGGGCTCGTCCCCCAGGTGATCTGTGGCGAAAGACGCGCCGCGTCGAGCTCGAGCTCGCGGTCGAAATCCGCGTCCGGGTCGCTCGGGAGCTTGCGCCAGGCCTCGACCGCTTCCGTCCAGCCGCGTCCGCTCGGCGCGAAGCGGCGCCCTTCGAGCCAGGCGAACGCCTTCGCGTCGGGCGCGACGACGCCGAGCTTCGCGCCGAACTCGACGGCCAGATTGCACAGCGTCATGCGGCCTTCCATCGACAGCGCCTCGACCGCCTCGCCCGCGAACTCCACGGCGTGACCGGAGCCGCCGTCGGCGCCGTGCGCGCCGATCAGGAACAGGACCAGGTCCTTCGCGCTCACCGCGCCGTCGAGCCGTCCCCGGAGCCGCACGCGCATCGAGCGCGGCCGCTCGAGGATCAGCGCCTGCGTCGCGAGCACCTGCGTCACCTCGGTGTTGCCGATGCCGAAGGCGAGCGCTCCGAACGCGCCGTGCGTGCAGGTGTGGCTGTCGCCGCAGACGATCGACAGGCCGGGTAGGGTGATGCCGAGCTCCGGCCCGACGACGTGCACGATTCCCTGGTCGGGGTCGTCGATGTCGAAGAGCCGGATGCCGAGCTCGTGGCAGTGGCTGCGGAACGGCGCGAGCAGGCGCTTGCCGGCCTCCGACGAATCGTCGCGCCGGCCGGGCAGCGTCGAGACGCCGTGGTCGGGCGTGGCGAAGGTGAGCTGCGGCGCGTGAACGCGCAGGTTCTGCTGGCGCAGCGACGCAAGCGACGCGGGACCGGACAGGTCGTGCAGAAGATGTCGATCGATGCGAACCAGATCGACGCCCTCGCCGAGCGTCTCGATCACGTGACTGGACCAGAGCTTCTCGAACAGGCTGCGTGGCTGGCTCATCTGGGCGCGTGGCCTCCGATTCCGTTCGACCTGCCCGAGCCGGCCCGGGTATGATGCCCGGCATCTGCGCGCCGGCCGGCGGAGCCACTCTACCGGAGTCGGCGCGCATCGAGGAGAAGACGATGAGCGGGCACCCTAGCTGGGACGTGGTGGTCGCGGGTGCGGGAAACGCGGCGCTCTGCGCGGCCTGCGCGGCGCGCCAGGAGGGCGCGCGCGTGCTCGTGCTCGAGAAGGCCCCGCGCGAGCTCCGCGGCGGCAACACGCGATTCACGACCGGCGCGATGCGCTTCGCCTATTCGTCGCCGGAGGGCGTCCTGGCGCTGATTCCCGACCTGAGCCCGGGAGAGCGCGCGAACGTCGAGGTTCAGCCCTACGGGCAGGACGAGTTCTACAACGACCTGATGCGAGTCACCGAGGGGCTCGCGGATCCCGATCTCTCGCAGCTTCTGGTCGCGGAGTCGTACCCCGTGATCCGCTGGATGACCGAGCTCGGCGTGCGCTGGGAGCTGGGTGCCTTCCAGCGCGCGGTGCAGAGCGGTCATCGAGCGCGCTTCCACGCGATGATCCAGTCGAAGGGAGCCGGTCCCGGGCTCTCGGACCAGGAGTTCGGGATCGCCGAGGGTCTCGGTGTCGAGATCTGGTACGACGCGAAGCTCGTCGGACTGGTGCAGGACCCGGCCAGCGGGCGCGTGGTCGGCGTGCGCGTGCGCCGGCCCGACGGAATCTCGACGCTCGGAGCCGGGGCGATCGTCCTGGGCACGGGCGGCTTCGAGGCGAACCGCGAGCTGCGCGTGCGCTACATGGGCCCGAAGTGGGACGAGGTGAAGGTGCGCGGCTCGCGCTTCGACACCGGCGAAGGGCTGATGATGGCGCTCGAGCTCGGCGCGCAGTCGATCGGCCAGTGGAGCGGCGCACACTCGACCCCGATCGCCGCCGAGTCACCCGACCACGGCTCGCTGCGACTCACCGACCTCACGCGCCGCGCCTCGTACGTCTACGGCCTGATGGTGAACGAGGACGCCGAGCGCTTCGCCGACGAGGGGGAGGACTTCTGGCCCTACACGTACGCGAAGATGGGCAGCGTGGTGCAGGGGCAGCCGCACCGCGCCGCGTTCCAGATCTTCGACCAGAAGGGGCTGCCCTGGATCGAGCGCGCCTACTACGCGACCTCGACGCCCGCAGAGGGCGACACGATCGCGGAGCTCGCCGAAAAGCTCGGGCTCGATCCCGCGAAGCTCTCGCGCACCGTCGACGAGTTCAACCGCTCGATCGATCCCGGCGCGCAGGCCAATCCCTGGATTCGCGACGGACTCGCGACGCGCGGGCTCGAGCCGGCGAAGTCGAACTGGGCGACGCGGATCGATCAGCCGCCCTACGTCGGCTACCCCGTCACCGGCGGGATCACGTTCACGTTCGGCGGGGTGAAGATCGATCGGCGCGCGCGTGTGATCGACACCGAGGAGCTGCCGATCGCGGGGCTGTACGCGGCGGGCGAGCTCACCGGCGGCTTCTTCCACTTCAACTATCCGGGCGCGTCGGGACTCACCCGCGGGTCGGTCACCGGGAGGATCGCCGGGGCGAACGCGGCGCGCGAGGCGCTCGGCAAGCCGCCGTGGACGTCCTAGTCTGCGTGCAAGCCGTGACGCACGAGCCGCCGCGGCTCGTGGCAGGCGATGGCGCGCCGCGCTTCGAGCGACGCGGTCGCTCCGTGCTGAACGAGAGCGACGCCTACGCGGTCGACACCGCGGTCTTCTTCGCGCGCCGCACGGGCGGACGCACCACTGCGGTGACGGTCGGCCCGCTCGCGGCGCAGGAGGTCCTGTACCTGGCGCTCGCCAAGGGCGCGAACGAGGCGCTTCGCGTCGACGCCGCGGCCGAGCCGCCGCTCGAAGTCGCTCGGGCGCTCGCGGCCGTCGTGCGCCGCGGGCGCTACGACCTGGTGCTCACGGGCGTGGAGTCGAGCGAGGCGCTGGCCTCCGCGGTCGGGCCGGCGCTCGCGGGATTTCTCGACTGGCCGTTCGCGTCGGCCGTGCAGTCGATCGGAGTCGGCGTTCACGACGACCACGCGAGCGTCATGCGCGAGACCGGCGGCGGCGGCCGACAGCAGCTCTCGCTCGCGCTTCCCGCCGTGCTCTGCGTGCAGTCGGGGATCGGCCGGCTCTCGTACCCGCCGGCGGTCCGCGTGCTGCAAGCGCGCCGCCAGGCCATCCAGAGCCTCGCGGCCGCGGAGCTCGGCCTCGAGATCGCGGCCGTCGCGCCGCGCGCAACGGAGGCCTTCGCGCCGCGACGCGATCGCGACGTGGAGCTGCTCGAGGGTTCTCCCGCGGAGATCGCCGTCGCGCTCTGCGAGCGGATTGCCCGCGCGCGCGGACTGGCGTGACCTCCGAGATCGTCGCGCTCCTCGGCCATCGCGCGGGGACGCCCGGCGCTTCGGTACGCGATCTCGTCGGCCGGGCGATGGCGCTGGCCCGATCCGCGGGCGCGAGGCTCTGCGGTCTCTCGCTCTGCGCGCCCGCAGAGGCAGACTCACTCAGCCAGGCGCTCGCGGGCTGCGGGATCGAGAAGCTGTATCTCGTCGCCGACCCGCGGCTCTCGCCCTATCTGCCCGAGACGCACGCGCGCGCGGTGGCCGAAGCCGTGCGGCGCTTGTCGCCGCGGCTGCTGCTGTGCGCGCACGACTACGAGGGCACGGAGGTCGCGCCGTGGGTCGCGGCGGCTCTCGATCTTCCGCTGCTCTCGAACTGCGTCGCGCTCGATGTCGAGGGCGGTGAGCTCGTCGCGGAGCGCCTCGCCTTCGCCGGGGCGTGGCAGGTGCGGCTGCGTCTCGCTTGGGATCGCTGCGCGGTGGCGAGCCTCGGTGCCGCGAACCCGCAAGAGCACGCGCTCGCGGCCACGACCGCGAGCGTCGAGAGACTCGCGCTCGACCTGCCCGAGCGGCGCAGCACCTCCCTCGCCTTCTGGAGCGCGAGCGACGGCGACGCGGGACTCACGACTGCGGAGTGCGTCGTCGGCATCGGCCGCGGAATCGGCGACAGCGCCAGGCTCGAGATCATCGAGGCGCTGGCGTCCGCGCTCGGCGGAAGCGTCGGCTGCTCGCGCCCTCTCGTCGATCTGGCCTGGCTGCCACACGCGCGCCAGATCGGAGTCTCGGGTCACACGATCCGACCCAAGGTGTATCTCGCCTGCGGCATCTCGGGCGCGGCGCAGCACCTCGCCGGGATCGTCGAGGCGCAGACGGTGATCGCGATCAACCGGGATCCCACCGCGCCGATCTTCCGGGTCGCGCACCACGGCGTGGTCGGCGACCTGTTCGAGATCGTGCCCGCGCTCACCGCCGAAGCGCTGCGGCGCCGAGCGGCTACTTCCCGAGAGTGAGCCGCCGCTCGAAGGCCTTGCGCCAGCTCTCGCGCGGCTGGAAGTCCGGGGCGGCGCGGAATCGGGCCTCCGTCCGCGCCAGGATCTCCGCGTCCGAGAGCGAGAGATCCAGCGGATCGGTGACCGGCTGCGCGGTGTGGAAGGGGCTGGGCACGAAGCACTCGATCGCGTTGCCTTCAGGATCCGGGAAGTAGAGCGACCACGCGTTGCCGTGATTCATGGGCAGGAAGCGCGCGACTCCGGCGGCCTCGAGTCGCGCTCGGAGGGCGCGCAGATCGGCCAGGCTCTCCACGCGAAAGGAGATCTGTTGCAGGGTTCCCGGCGCGTTCTCGGGCCGTCCCTCGACGAGCGCGATCTGGTGGTGCTCGTCGGGATCGCGGCTCAGGAAGGCGATCGCCGGCTTTCCCGGCAGCACCTCGAGCCGGCCGCGATCGGAGAGCGCGAAGCCGAGCTGGCCGGTGTAGAACTCGATCATCCGCTCGATGTCGTGGACCATGAATCCGATGTGGCTGAAGTGAAGCTTCGGCAGGGCGGGGGTCATGACCGTCTCCTTCTGGAAGTTCGGGATCGCGCGCAATTGGCCGACGCTGCCGGGCCGGGCAGCGCGTGTCCGCGCAGTGACTCGAGCAGCGCGTTCGTGAGTCTCGCTTCGGAGAGCGGCGCGCCGTGCCGGCTCTCGCGCGCGAGCCATCCCTGCAGGCTCAGGCTCAAGAGCTGCGCGACGGCCTCGGGGTCCTCGCAGCGGATCCACCCCTCGGCGGCCATTCGCGTGAGCGCCGCGGCCGAGCGCCGGGTCAGCTCCTGCTCCACCCGCATCGCGTGCTGCAGCACGCGGCGATCGCGCACGTGGCTCTCGAACGCGAAGATGCGGCGAAGCAGCGGGTCGCCGGAGAAGTGCCGGTTCAGACTTCGGATCGTCTCGAGATACGCGTCGAGCGGGTGTCCGTCACCGACGGCTCTACCGTCCGTGTAGGGAAGCCCGTCGACGATCCGCAGCGCCTCGTCGAGCCGGCGCTCGACGATCTCGGCCAGCAGACGCCGCTTGCTGCGGAAGCGCGCGTAGATCGTCGCGGTCGAGACGCCGGTCTCGGCCGCGAGCTCGCGCATCCCCGTCTTCTCGAAGCCGCGCGACGCGAAGAGCCGTTCGGCCGCTTCCACCACCGACTCGAGACGCTCAGCCTCCATACCGAAGCAGCTCCGCCTCGCTCTCGCCGCTGCGGTGGCGCGCCAGCAGCGACTCGGGATCGAACGGAATGCCGATCGGGTTCTTCGCGAAGATTCCGCTGCGCAGGAACTCCGCGGCCTGCGCCATGCTCATCGTGTCGATCTGCAGCTCGACGTTGTTTCCGTCGGGATCGCGGTAGTACATCGAGAGCGTCGGGCCGTGGTGGATCGTCCACCAAGGCTTTATGCCGCGATCGCGAAGCCGCTCGTAGCTGGCGAGCAGCTCGTCCAGCTTCGCGAACGTGAACGAGACGTGGTGCAGATTCTGCGGCGCGCCCGGCTTCGCCTCGAAGCCCGGCGGCTTGGCGAAGACCACGCGGTGGTGCTCGTCGTCGTAGGTGGTGAAGCAGAGCATCTCGTTCTCGAAGACCACGCGGGCCTCGAGCACTTCGCAGTACCAGTCGCGCATTCGCGCCACGTCGTTCGTCGCCAGCGCGATGTGCGCGAGCTTCCGGGGAGATGCCATCGGGTGTCCTCCTCGCTCTAGACCAGTGGATCGTTCTTCGGCAGGCCGAGCAGCGCTCGCGCGTACGACTCGCCGCTGGTGTCCCAATCTGCCACGACGTGCGTGGCGAACACCTGGATGTCGCGCAGGGCGCGCTGGATCGGCTGATCCAGGAAGATCCCGTGCGCGCCCGCCGCCGGCTGCAGTCGCTGCACCGCGCGCGCGCAGGTCTGCACCGACCAGGCGGCGTCGCGCCGGTAGCGCGCCCGCTGCTCCAGCGTCGCCGGGCGGCCGGCCTGGGCGTCGGCGGTCATCTCGGCGCAGTCGCGAAGCACGATCAGCTCGGCGGCGTCGACCTCGGCCGCGGCCTCGGCCAGCCGGAGCTGCGCGCCGACCTGCTGCTCGACGGTCTTCGCCGAGGCGACGCGCAGCTTGCCCGCGAGTCGCTCGCGGAAGCGGTCGATCGCGCCGGACGCGATGCCGAGCGCGACGCCCGCGAGGCCGAGCGTGGCGACGGAGCTTCCGGGCAGACCGGCCGACTGGCGGCCGCGCGCGGTGGTCTCACGATCGCCGGTGATCGCCGAGTCGAGCGAGGTGGCGAGTGCCTGGTCCGCGGGAATCGCCACGTCGTCGACGATCACGCGCTTGCTGCCGGTTCCCGCGAGACCCGCGACGTGCCAGTTGTCCTCGATCTGGAACTGCCCGCGCTCGACCAGGAAGCTCGCCATCCCCGTGGGCGCGGCGCCCGGCTCGGGAATCACGAAGGCGGCCAGCACCGCGAAGTCGGCGTGATCGCAGGTGCTCGCGAAGTCCCAACGGCCCGAGAGCCGATAGCCGTTCGGCGTCGCTACGGCGCTCCCCCCCGGCACGAACACGCCGCAGACGACCGCATCGGGGCCGCGCGCGAAGATCCGGTCCTGCACCGATTCGGGGTAGGCCGACACGATGTGGTTGTGCAGCGTGCAGATCGCCAGGCACCAGGCGCTGCTCCCGCAGGAGCGGCCCACCTCGCGCGCGGTCTCGATCACGGTCGCGAGCTCCAGCCCGTAGCCGCCGTAGCGCGGCGCGACGAACGCGCGGAGCAGGCCCTCGCGGCGGAAGTCCTCGATCGTCGCGTCCGGCAGGCGCCGCAGCTTCTCGCAAGCTTCGGCCCGCTCCAACAGCGCCGGCGCCAGCTTTCGCGCCCGTTCGACCAGCTCCTGTCGCGTCGTCCCGGCCATCGCCCCCTCCTGTCTTCGCGTCTGAAACGATAAAAACGATTTGCGTCTCTCGTTTTTCAAAGCCTAGAGCGGCCCCCAAACCGGTGTCAACAGAAATTTCGCAGCGCGCGGGCCCGGCTGCTTCGCGGCGGGCTGCGGCGGTATAGTGGCCGCGAAACCGACACGGAGGCGATCAGGCGATGCTGCGCGCGACCAGCCGGAACTCGGCGCTTCGGGAGCGCGCCGCGCGCGTGATCCCGGGCGGGATGTACGGCCACGAATCGACCGCGCTCCTGCCCGCGGAGTTCCCGCAGTTCTTCGCTCGCGGGGTGGGATCGCGGCTCTGGGACGCCGACGGAAACGAGTACATCGACTACATGTGCGCCTACGGGCCGAACCTGTTCGGCTACGCCGACGCCGAGATCGACCGCGCCGCGATCGAGCAGCTCGCGCGCGGCGACGCGCTCACCGGCCCGACCGAGCTCATGGTCGAGCTCGCGGAGCAGCTGGTCGCGATGGTCGCGCACGCGGACTGGGCGATGTTCTGCAAGAACGGCAGCGACGCGACCACGCTCGCGATCATGACGGCGCGCGCGCACACGGGCCGGCGCAAGATCCTGGTCGCCAAGGGCGCCTACCACGGCGCGCAGCCGTGGAGCACGCCGGTGCCGGTCGGCGTGGTCGCGGAGGACCGCGCGCACCTGATCTCGTTCGAGTACAACGATCTCGCCAGCCTCGAGCGCGCCGCGCGAGAGGCCGGGGCCGACCTGGCCGGCGTGATCGTCTCGCCGTTCAAGCACGACGCGTTCGTCGACCAGGAGCTGCCCGAGCCCGAGTTCGCGCGCGCGGCGCGCGACCTCTGCGACAGGAGCGGAGCGCTGCTGATCATGGACGAGGTGCGCGGCGGCTTCCGGCTCTCGCGCGACGGCTCCTGGACGCATCTCGGTGTAGCGCCGGACCTCTCGGCCTGGGGCAAGTGCCTGGCCAACGGCCACGCGATCTCGGCGCTGCTCGGCTCCGAGAAGGCGCGCGCGGCTTCGAGCCGGCTCTACGTGACGGGTTCGTTCTGGTTCCAGGCGGTGCCGATGGCCGCGGCGCTCGCCACGCTGCGAAGGGTCTGCGAGTCGGACTATCTGGAGCGGACGCGCAGCCTCGGAGAGAAGCTTCGTGCGGGCCTGTCGGCTCAGGCCGCCGCGCACGGCTATGCGCTGCGACAGACCGGCCCCGCGCAGATGCCGTTGGTCCGCTTCGACGGCGATCCAGATTTCCGGCGCGGCTTCGCCTGGACAGCCGAGGCCGTTAAGCGCGGCGCCTATCTGCACCCCTGGCACAACATGTTCATCTGCGCGGCGCTCACCGAGGGGGACGTCGACAAGACGCTGGCGATCACCGACGAGGCCTTCGCCGCGCTGCGGCGCCGCGAGGGCACGCTCGAGCCCCACCCCGTCGTCGCCGCGCTGCTGGGCGCGCGCGGCTAGGAGCCTGACCCGAGAGTGAGTGCCGGGGCGCGCCGGATGGGGGTCTCCTCAGCGGTGCCCGGCACAGCCGACCGCTTCGTCGACCCCCATCCGGCGCACTCCTCCGCCCACGACACGCCGACG
>VGRW01000045.1 GCA_016875225.1 Deltaproteobacteria bacterium | reverse complement strand
CCGGGCACGGGACGCTACGTCTCCGCCGATCCCATCGGGCAGGCAGGCGGGATCAACGTCTATCGCTACGCGCGGAACAACCCGCTTCGCTTCTTCGATCCCCTCGGACTGGAAGAGGGAAGCTCAGCAAATGTTCGGAAGCGAAAGGCCGTCGCCGATTGGGCCGCCGGCCAGAGTGGGGCTACCAGCCCGTACGACTACGGCAGCTACCACTCACCTCAGTACCCGAAGGACTCGTACAAATGCAGCGCGTTCACCTGTGATGCTGCTGCGAGTGGCGGGGCAGCCGCCACCGTAACGGTCCCCGATGGCAAGGGAGGGACCACGACTCGCTGTCCGACGGCGGCCGAACTTGCAAGGGGAAACGTCCCGGACTGGAGAACGCTAAAGCCGGGCGAAGTGCCCGAGCCAGGGGATATCGCGGCAGCTCCAATCCCAGGCGGCGTCGACTACACGGGCCATGCTGCAGTTGCGACCGACGATGGAGCGGGCGGCACGACGACGGTCGGCGCTCACCACGATCAGGTCGGGCCCCCTGGCGCGGACACGTTCAGGAGCTCACCGACCTACCGGCGATATACGGGAGACTAGAGATGGGACGCTCAATGGGAGTCGCGATCGCGACCGTCGTATTGATGCTTCATGCGCCCTCCAGCATCGCCCGAGGTGCTGCCGATGATGCGCCTCGGATCGTCGTCGCCATCCTCGAACCGAGCGCCGAAGCGCATGGACCTCATGAACTCGGCTACTCGGTATCACTCGGGAGATCGAGGTTCGAGAGGGGGGACGAAGTCCTCAAGGGACTGGCTGACGCGAGGGGAAAGCGCTTGGCGATCCTGGTTCATGAGGACGTCTCGATGGGCGCAATCATGACTGTGGTCTCCCTTGCGAGCAAAGCTGGGTATCTCGACTACGTGGTCTTCGCTTTTGATCCGAAGCGCAAGGGGATGGCGGCAGTACCGGGCTTCAAGTGGGTCGACTTTTCTGCTGATCCCGAAACCGTAGAAGGTCTGCTTCGCTGACCCCGGGAGCTGCAGCCATTGCGCCCGTTGCGGTGGCGCGCCTGCTGCGGCTCGGAGGGCCGGGCTCCGGTTTCGACTCGTGCCGACGGACGGAAACAGCGCGAGAAAGCGCCTTGGGTCGTAGTGCAAGATAACAGTGGGAGGATTCGCTGGGATCGAGAGCGGCGGCGCGGGGTTGGCGGGAGACACAGCCGCCGAATGCAGGCTGCTCCCAGTCGACACCGATAGGTGTCTAGACGGCCTCTCGGCGGTGGGGTGAGCATCTCGTGAGCGATCCGAAGACCGGAGAGATCTGGAGCCCTCGCGAGTACAAGCTCGCCGTCGCTTGGCTGCTGCTTGCGGTAGGACTCTTGGTCGTCCCGTTCTTCATCTCCCCCTCGACCGAGGCGTGCTCCTCCAGCGAGCGTCCGGTGCTCCGTGCGCTTCCGTGGGCCCTGGGCGGCGGGTTGCTCGGCGCGCTGCTCAGCGTTCTGAGCATCCAGATGGTTCAACAGTCCCTGAAGCAGCGCGTCCGGCGCGGCCTCGTGTTCGAGCCGCCGGTGGGCGCTCTGGTTTTTTTCTTCGTGTACCTCGGGGCGCAGCTCGGCGTCGTCACGTTCAATCTCGGAACGTCGAGCGGATCGGACTTCGCGCGCTGGGTTCTCCTCGGGGGGCTGGCGGGCTTCGCGTGGGACATCGTTCTCGGCCGCGTCCGCGCCCGAATCGAGGACGCCAAGGAGGGTGCGTAGCGCGCCGAACCTGGCGACCGCGGCTAAAGGAAGAGCCGGCGCTCTCTACGGGCCAAGGATCTCGGCAAGCACGCGGCGCAGCGCAGCGCGGTCCTCGTCGGCGAGGCGGCCGAGGGTACGGAGCACGAGGCCGCGCTCGATGGTGGCGAGGACGGGCTTCATGACGGAGGGCCGGAGCAGCCCGGCCTCCTGCCACTTCGTGATGAGCGCCTCGCCGACGCCGGCGACGGGGCGCAGCTGGCTGGTGACGGCGAGGATCACGAGGTCGGGCCGCTCGCGGTGGTAGGCGGCGGAGGAGACGACGACGGCGGGTCGGCGCTTGGTGGTGCTCTGGTCGGTGAAGGGGAAGGGGACGAGGACCAGGTCCCCGAACTCAGAGCCGGTCATAGTCGGCGTCGTCGGGATTCTCCCAGGCCTTGGCGAAGGCGGCCTCGGAGAGCTGGGAGGCGGCGCGGGTGAGTCGCCCCTCCTCGTCGCGGCCGTGCAGGAAGTCGACGAAGTCCTCGACCTCGGCGACGCGCTCGGGCGGGAGGCGGCGGATCTTGGCGAGCAGCTGCTCTTCGTCGCTCTGGCGCTTGGGCTGACTCATCGCGCACCTCCGGTGGCCTCGCGGCCCTTGGTCTCGACGAGGGAGTTGACCGGACGGATGAAGGCGCGGCGATCCTTCTCGGGCAGCCGCATCACCTGCAGGAACTTCTTCCGGAGCCGGCGCGCCTCGGGATCTTCCTGTGACGCGCGGCTCTTCTTGGGCGGCGCGAGGCCGAGGAGCTCGTCGGCCGAGACCTCGAGGGCGCGGGCGAGCGCGACGGCGACGGGAGTGGTCGGGAACTCGGCGACGGTCTCGTAGTCGGAGACGGCCCGCTGGCTCGAGCCGATCATCTCGGCGAGCTGGATCTGGGTGATGCCCCGCTCGGCGCGCAGCTCGGCGAGCCGCTCTCCGAACGCAGACGCTGCTTGCGCCTTCCGCGGCATCGTGAGGTCGAGTGTAAGGGCGGCTTCGGCCATCTAGGGGTCCTCGGGAGAAAGTGCTCGCTCCGTCGATGCGCCAGATGCATATAGGGTTCGACAGACGACGTCCACCCTAGGAAATCACGTCTCCCGTGATCTTGGGCTTGACCGGTCTTGGGCGCGAGGGGGAGTCGATGGCGAACACACCCGCGGCGGAGCTCGAGCGGCTGAAGGCCGAGGCTCGGGGGATCGTGCTGGCGCGGCGGGGCGCGGATCTCGTGACCACGCCGGCGAAGAACCTCTGGCACTGCTTGGGCGTGTGTCAGGCGGGCGGGTCTGTGGTCGACGGGGTGATGCGGGCCGAGGGCGCGTGCTTCCGCCACGCGGTGGAGCGCTTGCGGGCGGGCTACCAGCCATCGGTCTCGCTGTCGGAGGACGTGCCCGGAGCGCAAGAAGACACCCAGATTTCCGCGCCGTACTCCGCGCCACCGTCGCCGAGACACCCAGACCTGCCGACTCTAGTGCCGAGGGCGATCGAGGGATCTACGATGGCGATCGCGATGGAAGTGCGCGAAACGGAAGTGGTGGCGAAGGCGACACGGCGGCGGTTCACCGCCGAGTACGAGCGGGTCGAGGTGCAGGAAGAGGAGCGAGCGGAGCGCTCGAGCGATTCGGGACTGCGCTGCGCCGCACGCGACGCCAGCTCTCACGCGGCCCCGATCTGGCGGAGGGTTCCCTGCGACAGGCCCGCCTCTCGTCGAGATCTGGGCTTCGTGTATCTGGCGCGGCCCTCTAGCCGCCTTCTGCGCGGAGCGGGGCGGGCTTGCCGAACAGCCAGCCCTGGCCGAACGGGATGCCCATCTGGCCGAGCGTGCGCAGCTCTTCGAGGGTGTCGAGGCCCTCGCCGATGATGCGCGAGTTCATGTCGCGCGCGATCGCCTGGAACGCGCGGACCATGTTCTGGCGCGCGGAGTCCTGGTCGATGCCGCGCACGAACGCGCGGTCGACCTTGATGAACTCTGGCGCGAGCTCGAGCACGGCCTCGAGGCTCGCGTAGCCCGCGCCGGTGTCGTCGAGCGCGAACTGGAATCCGAGCTTTCCGTAGTTGTCGCGCGCCTCGCGGAAGATCTCGTAGTTCTCGATCGACTCCTGCTCGGAGATCTCGAAGACCACGTCGCCCGGCGCGAGTCCGCAGCGCTCGAGCGTGCGCGTCAGCGCGTCGGGCTGGAAGCTCGGATCGTGGATCGCGGTCGGGCGGATGTTCATGAACAGCTTCGCGCCTTCCGGGAAGCCGATCGCACCCTCGATCGCAGCGCGGCGGCACTGGCAGTCGAGCTCGAAGAGCAGCTCCTCCTCGGCCGCGATCCCGAACAGCTCCAAGGGCGAGGCGAACGCGCCGCCCTCGGTGCCGCGGATCAGGGCCTCGTAGCCGAAGACCGTGAGCGACTTCGCGTCGACCACCGGCTCGTACACCGAGTGCAGCTTGCCGCGGACCAGGACGTCGAGGAACTCGCGCCGCCGCGTGCGGCGCTCGAGCCGGGCGTTCAGGCTCGCGTCGTCGCGCGCCTCGTCCATGCCGCGGCGCAGCTGGGAGAGCGCGGCGACGATCGGATTGCGCTGCACGAACGCGGTGCCGATCGGCAGCACCGGCAGCTTGCGCAGGTACGGGTAGGCGACACGCTGGGCGTTTCGCGTCAGGCGCTCGCGCACGGCGCGCTCGAGCGCGGGCATGCCCTTGGCGTGGAAGTCGATGTCGCGCGGCTCGCGCGCGGCGAAGCACAGCACCTCGCCGCGGCCGGCCTCCCCTCTCGCCAGCGGCTCGCGCCGGCCGAAGACGTCGAGACATGCGCCGGCGACATGATCGGCCACCGCCGCGAGCGCCCCCGAATGGGCCTGCTCGCCGTACACGCGCTCGACCTCGTCGAGCGCCGAGCAGTCGACGTAGAGCACCCCGAGCGCCCCCTGGCGGGAGAACTCCGCGCAGATCTCGGCGTACAGATCGGCGATTGGCGCCAACGGACCTCTCTGGCTCTCGCGCTCGTCCATCCGAGTCTCGACCTCGAGCGTATTGGAGGCCGGATCGGCAGGAGCGAGGCGCGCGTTTAGGGGTCCGACCGGGCCGTGGGCACGAGCTGCCCGGAGATTGCGCAGCCGGGACGTTCCCGTGACGAATCGCGCAGGGCCGCAGACGGCACGCCGCTTGCGAGTCAGTCTCTCCGAGAAGACGCGCGAGAACCAAGAGGAGAGAAGACGATGGACGTGACGACGCTCGAGTTCAGCAGTCGAGAGCAGCTCGCCAAGGCGTTCGAGCGCCACGCGAGCGACGCCCGCGTGGCGCTGTGCATCGCCGATCCGGCGCGGCTGGTCCTGCGCTACGCGCTGGCCTCAGCCCCCGTGATCGCCGCTAGCGGTAGACGATCACCCCGCGTGCATTCACGCCCTTCTCCAGGTCCTGGATCGCCCGCGGCGCGTCCACGATCGAGTAGGTGGCGCTGACCATGTCGTCCAGGTTCAGCTTCCCGCCGGTGTACAGGTCGAGCAGCATCGGGAAGTCGGATCGGAAGTTCGTGTCGCCGTAGAAGCTGCCCTTGATGGTCTTGCCCTCCATCGAGAGCATCAGGCCGTTGAAGGGCACCTGCTCGGTGATCTTGCCGACGCCCACGATCGTGGTCGTCGCTCCGCGGCGGCCCGCCGCGTGCGCCTCCATCATGAGCTGGGGAATGCCGACCGCCTCGAAGGTGAAGTCCGGGCCCAGGCCGCCTGTGAACTCCTTGCACTTCATGACCGAGCTCTCCTTCGAGCCGTTCACGGTGTGCGTCGCGCCGAAGTGACGCGCCATCTCGAGCTTCTTGTCGGCGACGTCCACCGCGATGATCTTCGCGGCGCCGGCGAGCCGGGCGCCCTGGATGATCGACAGGCCGACGCCCCCGCAGCCGAAGACCGCCACCGACGAGCCCGGCGTCACTCTTGCGGTGTTGATCGCCGCGCCCACGCCCGTCATCACGCCGCAGCCGACCAGCGCGGCCTTGTCGAGCGGGATCGACTTGTCGATCACGCACGCGCTGATCGCCGGGACGATCACCTCTTCCGACATGCAGCCGAGGAACTGCATCACGCCGAGATCCGCGCCGCTCTTGTCGTGCATTCGCGCGGTGCCGTCGAGCATGCGCCCGTGGGGGCCGCCGACGCTGCAGAACTGCGGCTGCTTGCTCTTGCAGAACGTGCACACGCCGCAGGCCGGCGCGAACGAGAGCACCACGTGGTCGCCGACCGCGAAGCCCGTCACGCCCGCGCCGATCTCCGCGACCACGCCCGCGCCCTCGTGCCCGAGCACCATCGGGCGCGGCAGCGGCAGCGTGCCGTTGATCACCGAGAGGTCCGAGTGGCAGACGCCGGTGGCGCCCATCTTGATGCGCAGCTCGCCGGCCTTGGGCGGATCCAGCCGCACGTCCTCGACGGAATACTGGTTCAGCTCACGGGTGACCACGGCCTTCATCGCGCTTCTCCTTCGGTTGGCGCGCTGGTTATACGCGCCCGGAGGGTCGCGGAGCAAGCGAGCCCGTGATCTACTTCCGCCCCTGGAGGAACCCATGGACCTTGCCGCCACCGACGAGCTTCTGACCCGGACCCGCTCCGTGCGAAAACGCCTCGACCTGTCGCGCCCCGTGCCGCGAGCGCTGATCGCGGAGTGCATCGAGATCGCGCTGCAGGCGCCGACCGGCTCGAACGCGCAGGGTTGGCACTTCGTGGTGGTCACCGACGCCGCCAAGCGCGCCGAGATCGCGCGCGCGTACAAGGAGACGCTGTCCGGCTACCTGAAGCTGCAGGAATCCGCTGGCCCGCGCTGGAAGACTCCGGGCGACCCGCGCGCGGCGCAGGAGGCGCGTGTCCGCGAGTCCGCCCTCTACCTCGGCGATCACCTGCACGAGGTTCCCGTGCACGTGATTCCGTGCGTCGAGGGCCGCGTCGAGAACGCGGGCCTGATGGCGCAGGCCAGCCTCTACGGCTCGATCCTGCCCGCGGCCTGGTCGTTCATGCTCGCGGCGCGCGCGCGGGGGCTGGGAATGGCGTGGACCACGCTGCACCTGGCGCACGAGGCCGCGATCTCGAAGCTGCTCGGGATCCCGCCGACGGTGACGCAGACGGCGCTTCTGCCGGTCGCCTTCTTCAAGGGCCGGGACTTCAAGCGGGCCACGCGCGTTCCCGGCCGCGACCTCACCAGCTGGGATTCCTGGGGCGCGCGCGGCTAGCGCGGGCGCAGGCGCGCGGCGAGCTCGAAGTACAACCGCAGAGCCGAGCGCGCGGCGTTCCGGAAGTCGTCCACGTTCAGGCTCTCGTTCTCGCCGTGCGCGTTGCAGATCGGGTCCTCGAGGCCGAGCAGCAGCACGGGCGCGCCGCCGAGCACCTCGGCGAACGGGCCGACGAACGGAATCGAGCCGCCGCAGCCGATCAGCGCGAGCTCGCGGCCGAAGGCCGCCTCGTGCGCTATTCGCGCCGCGTCGAAGGCCGGCCCGGCCGGAGCGCACTCCCAGCCGCCCGAGGCGCTTCCTAGCCCGACGTCGACCGCGACACCGCTTGGTGGATCCCTGCGCAGGAACTCCACCAGCCGCTTCGCCGCGCGCGCCGCGTCCTGGCTCGGCGCGAGCCGCAGGCCCACGCGCGCCGACGCCTCGTCCATGAGCTGATTCGCGGCGCTGGCTAGCGGCACGCCCTCGAGCGCGGTCACGGCCAGGCTCGGGCGGAACCAGAGCCGCTCCCAGGGCGTGAAGCCGGGCTCGCCGGCGAGCGCTCCGCTCGCGACCAGGCCCGCCTGCTCGCGAAACGACTTCTCGTCGAACGGAAGGCGCGCGAGCCGCGCGCGCTCGTCGGTCGAGAGCTCGCGGACGTCGTCGTAGACGCCCGGGATCTGGATCACGCCGCGATCGTCGACCAGCCGCGCGAGCAGCCGGACCAGCGCGGTCGCGGCGTCCGCGACCGGCCCGCCCCACATCCCGCTGTGCAGCGGGTGGTCGAGCGCGCGCACGCGCACGTCGACGCTGACCAGCCCGCGCAGGCTCGTGGTGAGCGACGGAACCCCCGCTTCGAGGTTGGCCGTGTCCGAGAGCAGGATCACGTCGGCCGCCAGGCGCTCGCGATGCTCGCGCAGAAACTCCCCGAGGTGGGGCGAGCCGATCTCCTCCTCGCCCTCGACGACGAGCTTCAGGTTCAGCGGTGGCGCGCCGCCGGCCGTGAAGCAGGCGCGCACCGCGGCCAGATGCACCATCAGCCCGGCCTTGTCGTCGACCACGCCGCGACCGTAGAGCCGGCCGTCCGCGCGCAAGCTCGGCTCGAAGGCCGGTGTCTGCCACTTCTCGGGCCGCCCGGGCGGCTGCACGTCGTGGTGCGCGTAGATCAGCGCGGTCGGGGCCGACGCGCCCGCGTGCAGCCAGTCACCGACGACGTACGGGTGCGCGCCGCCGATCCGAACCATCTCGACGTGCTCGAGCCCCGAGCTGCGCATCTCCTGCGCCACCGCGTCGGCCGAGCGCTCGAGCTCGTGCGCCGGATATCCGTGCGCGGAGATCCCGGGCACCCGCGCCAGGCGGACCAGGGCCTCGATCGTGGTAGAGAAGTTTCCTTCCAGCGCACGAAGCGCGGACTCCGGCACGCCCATTCCCCTCTCCCCTGCGGCGAGACGCCGTGCTCGCGCTGGCCCGGGAGTTTGCTTGGGGACTCCCCTGCCCCCCACCCTTCGCTTGATCCAGCCCCACCCGCGGAGACGCGCGATGAGGAATCGAAGCGTCCTGACGGCCGTGGCCGCCACCGCAATTCGCGTCTTCGACTTCGACTCGTGGGCGGCCAGGCGCCGAGCTCGAGCTGCAGAACGAGCTGGGCTGCCCGCTCGACCGAGCGCGAAGCGCGTCCACACTTCTCTAGCGCCCGAATGCGCCGCGCCGGATAGACTCGGGCCGTGGCGTGAGCGAACACCGGGAGGGCGGGTGATGCGCGGGAGCTGTCTCTGCGGGGACGTCGCGTTCGAGATCGAGCGAAGCCCGTCCCCCCTGGCCATTGCCACTGCTCGATCTGCCGCAAGCTCCACGGCACGGCCTTCGCGAGCTTCGCAACGGCGCCCGAGAGCTCGTTTCGCTGGCTGCGCGGGCCGGAGAAGATCCGCCGCTTCGAGTCGTCACCCGGGGTCACGCGCGGCTTCTGCCCGCGCTGCGGCTCGTCCGCGCCGGACGCGTTCGGCGGCGAATCCGTGCGGGTTCCTCTGGGGCTCGTCGACGGCGACCCGCGGATCGGCGATCTGCCCGAGCTGTTCGTCGGCTCACGCGCGACGCGGCGCGTGACCAAGCCGAAGCCGGGCTCGCTGCGCGGCGCCTGCCACTGCGGCGCGGTCGCGTACGAGATCGTCGCGCCGCTCGCGGGCGAGATCGTGCGCTGCCACTGCTCGCGCTGTCGCAAGGCGCGCGCCGCCGCGCACGCGAGCAACGTGTTCGTGTCGCTCTCCGACTTCCGCTGGCTTCACGGCGACGATCAGGTCGATTCGTTCAAGGTGCCCGACGCGCTGCGCTTCACGCAGGCGTTCTGTCGCGGCTGCGGCTCGCCGCTGCCGCGCGTCGATCCCCAGCGCGGGATCGGCGTCGTTCCCGCGGGATCGCTGGAGGACGAGCCGGGAATCCGCGAAGGCCGCCACATCTTCGTGGGCTCGAAGGCGCCTTGGTTCGAGATCGGCGATTCAGCGCCGAAGTACGACGAGTACCCGCCGGCGTAGACTGGCGCCGTGAGCTGGCAGGACGAGGTCGACGGCATCGAGGCGCGCCGCCGCGCGGCGCTCGCGCTCGGAGGCGCCGAGGCGGTCGCGGCGCAGCACGCGAAGGGGCGGCTCACGGTGCGCGAGCGGATCGACGCGCTCGTCGACCCGGGCTCGTTCCGCGAGCAGGGGCCGATCGCCGGCCATGCCGAGAAGGGCGAGGACGGCAGGCTCGAGTCGTTTGCGCCGGCGAACTACGTGCTCGGCGTCGCGAAGCTCGACGGACGGCCGTGCGTCGTCGGCGGCGAGGATTTCACGCAGGCCGGCGGATCGCCCTCCCCGGCCGGGCTGCGAAAATCGGTGCTGGCCGAGGACCTCGCGGTGAGGCTGAGGCTGCCGCTGCTGCGGCTGCTCGAAGGGGGCGGCGGCAGCGTGGCGCCGCGCGCGAGCCGCGGCGCGGCGCCGATCGCCGTCGACTCCGGGAACGCCCCGCCGCGGTTCCTCTCCTTCGCGCAAGCCATGGCGCAGGCGCCGGTCGTCTCGGCCGCGCTCGGCTCCGTCGCGGGACTTCCGGCCGCGCGGCTGGTGGCGTCGCACCTGTCGCTGATGGCGCGCGAGACCGCGCAGGTGCTGATCGCGGGGCCCGCGCTGGTCGAGCGCGCGCGCGGGATCTCGGCCACGAAGCAGGAGCTCGGCGGCGCGCGGGTGCACCTGCGCAGCGGCGTCGTCGACAACGCGGCCGACGACGAGCGCGGCGTGTTCGCGCTGGCGCGGCGCTTCCTCTCCTACCTTCCGACGAACGTCTGGGAACCCGCCCCGGTCCGCGCCTGCGACGACCCTGCGGATCGCGCGGACGAGTCGCTGATCGAGCT
Organism: Deltaproteobacteria bacterium; assembly: GCA_016875225.1. Taxonomy (NCBI): domain Bacteria; kingdom Pseudomonadati; phylum Myxococcota; class Myxococcia; species Deltaproteobacteria bacterium. The sequence goes on along the minus strand of VGRW01000045.1, from coordinate 17,076 downwards.
GGTTCCGCGCGACCGCCGCAAGTCGTACAAGATGCGGCGCGCGCTCGAAGGGGTGCTCGATCGGGAGAGCTTCTTCGAGCTCGCGCCAGAGTTCGGCCGCTCGGTGATCTGCGGCCTCGCTCGGCTCCGCGGTCAACCCGTGGGAGTCCTCGCGAACGATCCGAACTTCTACGCCGGCGCGATGACGGCGAGTGCGGCGCAGAAGCTGCGCCGCCACGTGGATCTCTGCGACACGTTCCACCTGCCGATCGTGAGCTTCGTCGACGAGCCGGGCTTCCTGATCGGCCCCGATGCAGAGCGCGACGCGACGATCCGCCACGGCACGGCCGCGATCTTCGCCGTCATGCAGTCGAGCGTGCCCTGGGCGACGGTGCACGTGCGCAAGGCATTCGGCGTCGCGGCCGCCGCGCACTTCGGCCCCGGCGGGCACACTCTCGCCTGGCCGTCGGCCGAGTCCGGCGCGCTGCCGCTGGAGGGCGGCGTCGCGGTCGCGTTCCGGCGCGAGATCGAGGCCGCGCCCGACCCCGACGCGAAGCGCCGCGAGCTCGAGGCGCAGCTCGCCGCGCGCCGCGACCCGTACGCGCGCGCCGAGAGCTTCGGCGTCGCGGACCTGATCGACCCGCGCCGCACGCGGGCCGCGCTCTGCGACTGGGTCGAGTGGATCCAGCCCGCGCTCGCAAGGCAGCTAGGCCCGCGCAGCTACTCCATCCGCCCCTGACGGCCGCAGCCGCGAGACCAGGAGCGCGGCGAGGACGGAGATCGCGGCCAGGCCCTCGAACGCGTGCGTGTACCCGCCGAGCCGATCGTAGGCGAAGCCGACTGCCCACGGGCCGAGGCCGCTCGCGAGCTGCGTGCCGAGCGCGAGCGCGCCGAAGACCCTGCCGAATCCGGCGGCGGCGAAGAAATCACCGACGAGGAGCGGCTGCATCATGAAGATGTTTCCCATGGTCAGGCCGAAGCCGAACGACGCCGCGATCGCGCTCGCGGCGTCCGGCGCGTGCGCGAAGAGCAGCGTCGCGAGCGCCTGGGCGAGGAAGAGCCCGACCGCGATCCAGCGCTTCTCGATGCGGTCCGCGATCGGCCCGACCAGAAGGCGGCCGGCGATGCTGCCGACCGCCGTCGCGCTCACCGCGAGCGCCGCGTCCGCGGGTCCGATCCGCTCGCGCAGCCACGCGATCTGATGCGCGAGGAATCCCACCTGCGCGAAGAGCCCGAGCCCGAACGCGAGCATGATCCCCCAGAACGCCGCGACGCGGATCGCGTCGCGCGTCCGCGACGCTCGAGGCGCCGCGCTCGCGATCGGCCCGGCCGCGGGCCTTCGACCGTCGGGAAACAGCCCGTGCCCGATCGGGTCGCCGCGCAGGACGAACACCACCACGGGCAGCGCGACACCGAAGACCAGCACCGCGAGCGCCGTCATCGCCGCGGGCAGACCGTACGCGGCGATCATCCAGATCGAGAGCGGAACCGTCGCGATCCCGCCCAGCGAGACGCCGGTCTGCGAGAGGCTCATCGCGCGCGCGCGAAGCGCGACGAACCAGCGCGTGACCAGCGACGCCGTCGGCACCGGCCCGCTCATCGACACTCCGATCGCCATCAGCGGGATCCACAGGTAGAGCATGCCGACCGACTGCACGCGGCCGACGGCGGCAAGCGAGGCGGCGAGCAGGCAGGCGCCCACCCCGATGAAGGCGCGCTCGCCGAAGCGATCGAGGCCGCGACCGACCAGCATTCCGGCGAAGCCCGAGAAGACGAAGTACAGCCCCGACGCACCGGAGACCATCGTCCGCGACCAGCCGCGCTCGTTGCAGAGCGCGTCGATCAGGATGCCCTGGCTGTAGAACCCGACGCCCGCGCACGCGAACGAGATCAGGCAGGCGCCGAGCGCCACCCACCAGCCGTAGAAGAGCCCGGGCGCGAGCCGGTGGATCGCGGGGAGCCGAGTCGGCAAGGCACGGCTCGACTCCATCTCCAGAAGCGCTCCTCGGTTTGTGGCGCGGCGACGCGCGAGCCTATCATGCGGCGGATCGATCACGCGGGAGTGCGAGATGGCCGAGCCGGTTCTCTTGATCGAACGCGACGCGGGCGTCGTGACGCTGACGCTCCACCGCCCAAGCGCCATGAACGCGCTCTCGCGCGAGCTTCGCGTCGCGCTGGTCGACGCGTTCACGACGCTCGAGTTCGATCCCGACGCGCGCGTCGTGATCCTGACCGGCGCGGGGCGCGCGTTCTGCGCCGGCCTCGACCTGAAGGAGCTCGGCCGCGGCGCCGGGCCGGTCGGCGCGGGAAGCGGCGAGGAGCCGAACGTGATCAAGGCGATCGCGAGCTTCGCGGGACCGATCATCGGCGCGATCAACGGCGTCGCGGTCACCGGCGGCTTCGAGCTGGCGCTGGCCTGCGACGTGCTGATCGCCTCGAGCGAGGCGCGCTTCGCGGATACACACGCCCGTGTCGGCATCATGCCCGGCTGGGGCCTGTCGCAAAAGCTCTCGCGGGCGATCGGGATCTCGCGCGCCAAGGAGCTCTCGCTCACCGGCAACTACCTGGACGCCGCGACGGCCGACGCCTGGGGGCTGGTGAATCGCGTGGTCGCGCCCGCGGAGCTGCTGCCGACCTGCCGCAAGCTCGCGCAGGACATGATCTCGGTGCCCGACGCCGCGCTTCGCTCCTACAAGCGCATCATCGACCAGGGCTTCGCGCTCCCGTTCGGCGAGGGCATGCGGCTCGAGCGCGAGATCTCCGGCGCCGCGAATCGCCGCGTCGCGCCGCAGGAGATCGAGACGGCGCGCCTGCAGGTGCGCGAGCGGGGCCAGGCGCAGACGCGTCGCGACGGATGCTGAACAAGCTCGACGACTACCCGATCCACCAGACGCCCGAGCCGGTCGCGCACACGCTCGGCGGCGATCGGAACGCCTACGACCGCTACTGGTTCAATGGCTTCACGCGCGAGGCGGACCTGTTCTTCGCCGTGGCTCTGGGCGTGTACCCGAACCGGCGCGTGATGGACGCGGCGGTATCGGTCGTGTGCGGCGGCCTGCAGTACGTGGTGCGCGGCTCGCGCCTGGCGCCGGACGAGCGCACCGACACGCGCGCGGGACCGATCTCGATCGAGGTGGTCGAGCCCATGCGCGCGCTTCGCGTACGGATCGCGCCGAATCCGCACGGCCTCGCGGGAGAGCTGGTCTTCCGCGCGCGCACCGAGGCGCTGGAAGAGCCGCGCCTCACGCTGCGCCAGGGGGCGAGGGTGGGCATGGACTCCACGCGCTTCACGCAGTTCGGAGCCTGGGAGGGCTGGCTCGAGGTCGGCGCGGAGCGCATCAAGCTCGACGCGAGCCACGTGCTCGGCACGCGCGATCGCTCCTGGGGCCTGCGTCCGGTCGGCGAGCGCGAGACGACCGGCGCGCCCGCACCCGCGCCGCAGTTCTTCTGGCTCTGGGCGCCGCTCCACTTCGACGACCGCTGCGCGCACTTCCAGATCAACGAGGACGCCGAAGGTCGCGTGCTGAGCTCGCACGGCGCGCTCGTGCCGCTGCTCGAATCCGGCCAGCCGATCGAGGAAATGGCGTCGGTGCGGCATTCGGTGAAGTGGGAGAAGGGCACGCGCCGCGCGAGCGCGGCCGATCTCGAGCTGGTGCGAGCGCGCGGCGAGCCCGAGCGGCTCGCGCTCGAGCCGCTGCTTGCGTTCCAGATGCGCGGCATCGGCTACACCGATCCGGAATGGGGCCACGGGATGTGGAAGGGCGAGGACGTCACGAGCGGCGCGCTTTGGCGACTCGCCGAGATCGACCCGATGGAGCCCTGGCACGTGCACGTTCAGCAGCTCTGCCGTGTTCGAGCCGGGGCGCGATGGGGCTACGGCGTGCTGGAGCAGCTCGTGATCGGGCCGCACGCCCCGTCGGGCTTCCAGTCGCTCCTGGACCCCGCCGGCTGAGAAAGCGTCAGGTCGCGTCTCCGCTCGAATTCCAGTGCCAGGAGAGCGTCGCGATCGCTTCGGGCATCACGTCCCCGGCGACGATCACGCCGCGGCCGGGGAGATACCGCGGCCGGCACTTCGGAAGCTCGGCGGCGAGCCAGCGCGCCATGGTGACCGGGCTCGCTCCGTCCTCCTCGCCGTGCCAGAGCCAGACGGGCGCATCGACCTTGCGCACCGCGAAGCCCCAGTCCCGCGCGAGCAGCCGCTGCTCCATCACCACGCCATCGGTGCCGGAGCGGAAGGCCTCGTAGGCGGAGTCCATGAAGACCTCGGCGATCTCGGGCGAGCTGATCGCCCGGCGCTCCGAGCTCGGCATCATGTCCGCGATCAAGCGCAACAGCCCTGCGGGATCGCGGTCCGAGAGCTGCGCGAGCCGGTTCCAGATCGGCGCGAGCAGCCAGGGCGCGAAGCGCGGCAGCCAGACGAGCATCACCCGCGATCGGATGTCCATCCCGACCAGGCTCGCGGGCTCCCGGTACGGGCCGGGGCTGCTGATCAGCGAGATCGCGCGAACCCGGTCCGGAAGCCGGGCGGCGGTCGCGAGCGCGAACGGGCCGCCGGTAGAGACGCTCGCCAGCGAGAACTGCCGCAGCCCGAGCGCGTCCGCGACGTCCTCGACGTCGTCCGCGAAGTCGACGATCCGGTGCCCGGGCCGCGGGTCGGAGAGGCCGAAGCCGGGCCGATCGAGAGCCACGATCCGAACGTTTCTGCGCAGCGCGGCCGCGTGCGCGAGCGCGCCCTCGAGCCGGGAGCTGACCAGCCCGTGGAAATAGAAGACCGGCACCCCATCGGGATCGCCGAAGCTGGCGAAGCCGATCTGGCGCCCGTCCCGGGCGCGCAGCGTCCGATCCACGTCCGCGGAGTGGCGCTCGGTCAATCTCTCCCCTTCCCGCACCCGAACGCGGCGCGGCCCTCGTCTCTCATAGTGTCCGGGGCCACCCGAAAAGGGGCGCTCGCGCCGTCGGCAGCCGGCAACTTTATCGCCTTCGCCCCCGCTTCGACAGCGTTCCGGCGCTCCGGAGCAGGCGCGAGCGCCGCGGCTGTGAGCGCAAGAACCCGCGCGCCCGCTCCGATCCAACGCTCGTGGCCGAGAGCGACGTCGCGGAGCGGCTCGAGGTGGAGCTTCACTGCCCGGAGTGCGGCGCCGCGATCGTGGTCGGTGTCTGGGATCAATCCGCGACCTGCGCTTACTGCGGATCGCTCCTGGTCTGCGGCAGGCTGCTCGGCGAAGAGGTCTTCGTGGTCGCGAACGCGAGCCCCGGAGAGCTCGACGCGGTCGAGCTCCTGATCCGCTGCGAGACCGAGGGCTACCGGAGCGAGCTCTTCGGCAAGGCGCGCGCCCAGGAAGGGGTGAGCCTCGAGCTTCCCGCGCTGATCGAGGCGCGCGTGGCGGCGTTTCGAGCCCGACTGGAGGCGCAGATCGAGCGCGTCGAGACGATCGACTTCCTGGTTCCGTACGAGCTGCACGAGCGCACGATCGCGCAGGCCGTGCTCGGTCGCCGGGGCGCCGCGAAGGAGAGCTTCATGCGCTGCTTCCGCACGGAGGACCTGCACCGGCGCTACGACGCCACGAAGCTCAACCTGCGCGACCGAGGGCTGAAGATCCGCGGCTCCCGGCTCGTGCTCCTGTCGGAAACCCATCGCGAGCAGGCCACCGGCCGGCACCTCGATCGCATCGCGGAGGCGCCCGGCCGGGGTGCGCGGTCGCTCGACCGTTCGGGACTGCAGCTCGACGAGCAGACGCAGGTGATCGCGCGCGTCGACGGCGTGCTCGGCGAGCGGAATCTGCAGATCTGGAAACACATGAGCGTCGCGCGAATTCGCCGGCTCGGCGCGATCGAGAGCTACCTGGTCGATCGCCAGTTCGACACGATCGCCGGAAAGCTCTCGCTCGCCGAGTCCAGCGTGTTCCGCGCGCTTCCCGAACGCCCGCTCTCCGAGGTGCTCGCCAAGCCCAGCCTGCGCGCGATCGCGTCGGAGTGCCCGAACTGCGGCGCGCACCTCGCGCTCTCGCCGCGCGCGAAGATCGCCTTCTGCGCGACCTGCGCGCTCGGCATCCGGGTCTCGGCCGATCGCCTCGAGCCCTGCGGCTACGCGCTGGGCGAGGTGTGCGGCGCGCCGGGCGTCGAGGGCAGCGTCGGCTTCCCGTTCTGGGCCCTGCCCTTCCGTCTCCGCGCCGGCGGCCGCGAGTACACGCGGGTCTGGGACTGGCTCGAGTCGGTGTCCGCTCAGCCGGCCGCCGCGCTGTTTCGCGAGAACGATCCGGAGCAGAGCCGCCTGTTCATTCCGGCCCGCGCGATCTTCGGAACCCGCGAGCTCGACGACGCGTTCAACGCGCTCCTCGCCACCGCCACCTGGCGGCAGCCCAGCGTGCGCGTCGAGCGCGCGGCTCCCGGCGGCGCGCTTCGCCTGCTCGACGTGGAGCTCGAGTCGGACGAGGCGGTGGCGCTCGCGCGCTTCTCGCTCGTGGCGCTGCACGACGCGCAGAGCACCCGCAGCCTTTCGGGGCTTCGCTTCCGCGAGCTGATCGCGAAGGCGGAGCTCGCTTGCGGCGAGCCCGCGCTGGTTCTGTTGCCACTGCCACTCCACGGCGGCCACTGGCTTCCCTGTCCGGCCGACTCCGCCGGCCAGCCGGCGCGAATGCCGCCGGGAATGCGCCCCGTTCCGCGCGAGCTGCTCGAGGACGACGGAGGCATCTCGCGCCTGGCGCGGGCCTTCTCGCTCGCCTGAGTCGGGCCGGGCGAGCGCCGCTCAAGCCGGTCGGAGCGCGCGCCGAAGCAGCGGAGAGCCCGCGCTTCTGGACCAGCCTGACGCGTGGGTTCGCGGGAGGTCAGTGATGGCGAAGGCTCACGAGACGATTCGCGGCCAGCGCAACGCGCTCGAGCGCCTGGTGGCGCGGATCCCCGGCTTTCGCGGCTACCTCGACCGAGAGGCGCGGCGCGAGGCCGACAAGATCCTGCGCGAGCACGGCGCCTCGCTTCTCGAGCGCGGCCTTCGCGAGCTGCACGAGATCGCCGCGAGAGCAGCGCTGGACGAGCTCGACGATCTGCACGAGCTCGCGAACCAGCTGGACAAGCTGCGCGCGGAGCTGCGCTTCGCGGATCGCGGCTACTCGGGATTCTTCGACGAGATCGTGCTCGATTCGCCGGCCGCGCTCGACGCCGTCTACGAACGGGACGAGCGGATCGTCGAGCAGATCGAGCAGGTCGTCTCGCAGATCGCGGATGTGGAATTCCAGGCCGCGTCGGTGCGCGCGGTGGTGAAGAGGCTGGGGCTCGCGCTCGCCGAGCGGCGAACCGCGATCCTGGGTCTCGGGTCGAGGTGAGTCATGTCGCAGTTCATCGAAGTCATCGAGTGTCTGGATCGCTCGCCCGAGACGATCGTCTCGCGCTTCCCCGAGCAGGGATCGGCCGAGATCAAGCTGGGCGCGCAGCTCGTCGTGCGCGAGAGTCAGGCCGCGATCTTCTTCCGTGACGGGCGCGCGCTCGACACGTTCGGCGCGGGACGCCACACGCTCTCCACGCTGAACGTCCCGCTGCTGACCAAGGCGCTCTCGCTGCCGCTCGGCGGAACGAGCCCTTTCCGCGCCGAGGTCTGCTTCGCGAACCTGAAGACGTTCGTGAACCGGAAATGGGGCACGATGGAGCCGATCCTGTTCCGCGACAGCGAGCTTGCGATGGTGCGGCTGCGCGCCTTCGGGATGTACGCGTTCCGGATCTCGAACCCGCAGGTCTTCGTGAACACGATCGTCGGCACCCTGCCCGAGCTCGCGAGCTCCGCGGTCGACGGGTTCTTCCGGGGCTTCATCGTGAACGAGGTCGCCGATTTCCTCGGCGGGCACCTCTCGACGATCCTCGACCTCGCGCAGTACTACAACGAGCTATCCGCGGGGATCCAGGCGCGGCTGATCACCGACTTCGAGCGCTACGGCGTGACGCTCACGGACTTCAAGATCCTCTCGATCTCGCCGCCGGACCACGTGCAGGAGATGATCGACAAGCGCGGCGGAATGGCGGCGGTCGGATCGCTCGACTCGTTCGTGCGCTACCAGGCCGCCAACGCGCTCGAGAAGGCGTCGGGCGAGGGCGGTGGCGGCGGCGCGGGCCTCGCGGCGGCGGGCGTCGGCGCGGGTGCCGGCCTCGGGCTCGGCGCGGGAATGGCCGGCGTCGTCACCAACGCACTCGGTGGAAAGCCCGCGGCCGCGACCTGCGCCGCATGCGGGTCCACGGTCGCCGCAGGCGCGAACTTCTGCTCGCGCTGCGGCGTCCGCCAGGGGGCGGCCGCGTCGAGCTGTCCGAGCTGCCTCGCCGCGAACGAGCCCGGCGCGCGCTTCTGCGCCAGCTGCGGAACGTCGCTGTCGGGCTCGTCCAGCGGAGCGTGGGCGGGGGGGGCGCTCGGCCGCCGCTCAGCGGGGAACGCGCGCTTGCGGACCGACTCCGGTCTCGGCGTCGAAGAGCATGCGCGCGATCAATGCGTGTCCGTTCGCTGCCGCAAGAGTCGCGGCGGTCATGCCGGTGGACGTGCGCGCGTTCGGCGCGGCGCCGTTCTGCAGCAGGTACTGCACGATCTCGTCGTGGCCCGCTGCGGAGGCGTGGATCAGCGGCGTCCAGCCGTTCTGGTCGCGCGTGTCGGGCGACGCGCCGCTCGCGAGCAGAGAGCGCAGGTACGACGCGTGGCCGTCGCGCGCGGCCTTCACCAGCGCCTTGTTCGAGTCGTCGCGGCGGCGTCCGGCCGGATCGGTGTCGCTGGGCAGCAGCGCCGCGAGCATCAGCGGTGTTCGGCCGTCGAGCCCGGCGGCATTCGCATCCGCGCCCTTCTCGAGCAGGAGCATCGCGAGCTGCCCCTGACCGGCCGCGGTCGCGTACAGAAGCGGTGACCAGCCCTGGCGATCGGACAGGTTCGGATCGGCGCCACGCTTCAGCAGCGCCCGCGCCGCCTCGACTTGGCCCTCGCGCACGGCGCGGATCAGCGCCGTCTGGCCGTCGTCGGCGGCTTCGTTCAGGCTCGCGCCGGCCGCATGGAGCGCGAAGATCGCGCGCACGCGGCCCTTCCAGGCCGCGTACATCAGTGCCGTCTGGCCGGTCAGGCTGCGCTCGTTCACGCGCGCGCCCGCCTTGATCAGGGCGGTCACGGCGGTCGCGCGCCCGCTCATCGCGGCGAACATCAGCGGCGTCTGGCCGTTCCGGGTGCGGCCGTTGGGATCCGCTCCCGCGCGCAGCAGCTCGCTCATCACCTCGACCTGCCCCTCGCGCGAGGCGAGGACGAGCGCCGGCAGACCCTTGCGGTCCTTCGCGTTCGGATCCGCGCCGGACTGAAGCAGCGAGCTCACGGTATCGAGCTGACCCATCTGCGCGGCGCGCGTCAGCGCCAGATCGCCCTGCGCGCCGCGAATGCTCAGCCCCGGATCGCGCTGCAGCAGCAGCTCGACGATCGCGGTGTTGCTCTCGCGCGCGGCGCGCGCAAGCGCGCTCTGACCGCTCTCAGGGCCGGCGCGGGTATCGGCGCCCGCGTCGAGCAGGATCCGCACGACCGGCTCGACGCCGCTGGCCGCGGCGGCCATCAGCGGAGTCGTGCCCGCATTCGTCGGCCGGTTCACGTCGGCGCCGGCGAGGATCAGCTCCCGGACCGCGTCGGTGCGTCCCTCGCTCACCGCGCGGTACAGCGGCGTCTGCCCCGCGTTGGTCGTGTCGTCGACGGTGGCGCCAGCGCCGATCAGCGCGTTCAGGACCGCGACGTCGCCGCCCCGCGCCGCTTCGCCGAGGGCGGTCTGACCGCCGTGGCTCTGTGCGTCGAGGTCGACGCCCTTCTCGATCATCTGGCGCAGCAGCTTCATGTCGCTGCGCCGCGCCGCCTCGACGAAGAGATCGTTCGCGGTCTGCAGCTCGGGAATCAGGATCGTGGGGTCCGTCTGCGAGACGTCCGCACCGGCCTCGCGCAGCACCGAGACGATCTCGCGATGCCCTTCGCGAGCCGCGCGCTCGAGCGCCGTCTGCCCCGCGGCGTCGGCCGCATCGACGTCGGCGCCACTCTGCAGCAGCTTGCTCACCGTCTCGCTTCGCCCGCGTTCGGCGGCGAGAAGCAGTGCGGTCTTGCCCTCGGCCGAGCGAGCATTCACATCGGCGCCCTTGGCCAGGAGCGCGGAGATCAGCGTCGACGCCGTCGGCCTTCCGATCAGGACCTCGTTCGGGCCGGCCATGGCCACGAGTGTCGCGGGCGGCTCCTCTCGCGGCTGCGCCTCGAGAGCGCCGAGCAGGCTGGCGATGTCGTTGTGCTTGCGACGCGACGCGTGCTCGCGCGCGGTGACTCCCGCGTCGTCGATCGCGTTCGCATCCGCGCCCGCCGCGAGCAGCGCGCCGACCGTGTACGTGCGCCCGGCGCCGGCCGCTTGCATCAGCGCAGTCGAGCCGTCGTCGGAGCGCTCGTCGATTCGCGCGCCCGCCTTGATCAGCACGTCCGCGATGCGCGTCTTTCCGCTTCGCGCCGCGACCGCGAGCGGGGAATCACCGCTCGCGCTGCGCAGGTTCGCGTCGGCGCCCGACTCGAGCAGAAGCCTCGCGACCGGCAAGCGACCCTCTGCGGCCGCGAGATGCAGCGAGCCGAGGCCCTCGGTGTTGCGCAGGTTCGGATCCGCGCCCTTGGCGAGCAGCTGCCTGGCGATCTCGAGATGACCGCGCTCGCTCGCCCGCATCAGCGCCGTCATGCCTGCGGCGTCCGCCGCGTGCGGGTTCGCGCCCGAGTCGAGCAGCAGACGGACGATCTCGCTGGACCCGGACTTCGCCGCGGCGATCAGCGGCGTCACGCCGCCGGCATCGCGCGACTCGACCTCGGCCCCGTCGGCGAGCGCCTTGCCGGCGCCCAGGATGTTGCGCATCCGCGCCGCCTCGAGCAGCCGAGCGGCCGGCTCGGAGGCCGCCGCCTTCACCTCGGTCCCGACCGCCCCTGCAACGGGCGCCCAGAGAGTGGCGATCAGAAGGAACGCTGCGAGCATTCGAGCCATGTACCCATTCTCTCTAACGTCTCTGACGGCGCCGGCTGCACGGGTCAGCGCGGGCCGGTCGCTGTTCTTGGCCAGGGGGGTCGGGTCGGGGAGCAACGGCGTCGTAGGGCCGTTGGTTGCCGAGTCTATCTCGCGTAGGACGAAGCCCACAATCCCCCCGTGACGCCACCCTCTCGACTGGAGTGACCCGGGAGAGCTTTAGGTGGCGCCGGGCGATTCCGGCGCCTGCCGGATCTCTCCGCATCCGGGGGCGACTTCGCCTCGATTTTCCGGCTCGCTGCGTCTTTCGGGCTTGTGCCGCGCCGGGCGAAGCGCGAGCTTGGCGAAATGAAGCAGCTCTCGATCGAATACTGCGTACGCTGAAACTACCTGCCCAGGGCCGCCAGTCTGGCGGCCGAGATCGAGCAGAAGCACGGCATCGCGCCGACCCTGATCAAGGGCGACAGCGGCGTGTTCGAAGTCGTCCTCGATGGGCGCCTGATCTTCTCGAAGAAGGCGAGCGGCCGCTTCCCGACGCACGAGGAGATCCTCGAGCAGCTCGACTAGCCGTCCCCGCTAGTCGCGGTCGAGCAGGACGGCGACGAATCCGAAGATCACCGGGATGAAGAGCACTCCGCAGGTGGCTGCGAACATGTACATCAGGTGAAAGGCGTTCTGCTCCATCGGGATTCCCCTCCTCCGTCCTAGACGTCCCAGCGGTCGCCGGAGTACAGCAGCTGCTCGAGCGACCCCTCGCCGCGCGACGCGAGTTCGGCCTTCTTCTGTGCGAGCGATTGATCTTCGAACGTCGGCGCCGAGGCCGCCCGCAGCACACCGATCGGTGTCGGAAACTCGGGCGGCCGGCAGCGCGCGAGCAGCATCGCGAGCGCCGGATCGGGATTCGACTCGTCGTGGACCACCTCGACGCCCCCGTCCTTCTCGCCGAGCTTGCCCACGTACAGCCGCATTCGCGCCGTGTCGAGCTTCACGCAGGCGTCGCCGGACTTGCCGAAGACGAGCGGCTTGCCGTGCTCGAGCACGAGCAGGTGGTCGGCCTTGCTCTTGCGATCCTTCAGCTCGTCGAAGGCGCCGTCGTTGAAGACGGAGCAGTTCTGGTAGATCTCGAGAAAGGCGCTGCCCTTGTGGACCGCCATGCGCGAGATCATCTCCTGGAGGTGCTGGACCTCCGTATCGATGGCGCGCGCGACGAACGTGGCCTCGGCCCCCAGCGCGAGCGAGAGCGTGCGGAACGGCTGCACCACCGTTCCCGCCGGCGAGGACTTGGTCTTCATGCCGATCTCGGAGGTCGGCGAGAACTGCCCCTTGGTGAGCCCGTAGACCTTGTTGTTGAAGAGCAGGATCTTCAGATCCACGTTGCGGCGCAGCGTGTGGATGATGTGGTTCCCGCCGATCGAGAGCGCGTCGCCGTCGCCCGTCACGACCCAGACCGAGAGCTCGGGACGCGCGAGCTTCAGCCCCGTCGCGATCGCGGGCGCGCGTCCGTGGATCGTGTGGAAACCGTAGGTGTCCATGTAGTACGGGAAGCGCGAGCTGCAGCCGATCCCGGAGATGAAGACGATCTTCTCCTTGGGTATGCCGAGCTCTGGCATCACCTTCTGGATCTGCGCGAGGATCGCGTAGTCGCCGCAGCCCGGGCACCAGCGCACGGCCTGGTCGGTCTCGAAATCCCGCTTGGAGAGCTTCGCGGGCACCTGCTCTCGTCCGTGTGTCTCGACGCTCATGCGTGCAACTCCCGCGAAGCCGCGGCGGGCAGCAGCTTGCGCACCGCTTCGACGACCTCGCGCACCTTGAAGGGCTTGCCCTGGATCTTGTTCAGCCCGCGCGCGTCGACGAGGAACTTGTCGCGCAGGATCGAGCGCAGCTGGCCGAGGTTCAGCTCCGCGACGACCACGCGGCGATAGCGCGCCAGCAGCGCTCCGACGTTCGACTGCAGCGGGTTCAGGTAGCGCAGGTGCAGGTGGCCGACGGCATGGCCCTCGGCCCGCAGCTGGTGCGCCGCCTGTCGCAGCGCGCCGTAGGTGCCGCCCCAGCCGACGATCAGCACGTCCCCCGTCGGCGGACCATCGATCTGCGCCGGCGGCAGCCGGTCGGCGATCTTGTCGATCTTCGCCTGGCGCGTGTGCGTCATGTGCTCGTGGTTCTCGGGCTCGTAGGAGATGTTGCCGGTCACGTCCTCCTTCTCGATCCCGCCGATCCGGTGCTCCAGGCCGGGAGTTCCGGGGACCGCCCACGGGCGCACCAGCCGCTCGTCCCGAAGGAACGGAGCGAAGCCCTCGACCTCGGTCCGGAAGCGGGTGTGGATCGGCGCGAGATCCTCGACCTTGGGCAGACGCCACGGCTCGGCGCCGTTCGCGAGCGATCCGTCGGAAAGGTAGGCGACCGGGCACATGTGCTCGACGGCCAGCCGCACGGCCTCGATCGCGAGGTCGAAGCACTCCGCCGGCGTGGCCGGCGCCACCACCGCGATCGGGCTCTCGCCGTTGCGGCCGACGATCGCCTGCAGCAGGTCCGCCTGCTCGGTCTTGGTGGGCATTCCCGTGGAGGGGCCGGCGCGCTGCACGTTCACCACCACCAGGGGAAGCTCGACCGCGACCGCGAGGCCGATCGCCTCCTGCTTGAGCGCGAAGCCGGGACCGGAGGTGCCGGTCACCCCGATCGAGCCGCCGAACGACGCGCCGATCGCCGCGCCGACCGCCGCGATCTCGTCCTCGGCCTGGAAGGTCGAGACGCCGTAGCGCGTGTAGCTGGCCAGGTTGTGCAGCACGTCCGAGGCGGGCGTGATCGGGTAGCTCGCGTACAGGATCGGGAGCTTCGCGAGCCGGCCCGCGGCAACGAGACCGAGCGCGGTCGCCTCGTTGCCGGTGATGTTCCGGTAGTGTCCCGAGCCGAGCTTCGCCGGCGGAACGCTGTAGGTGGAGTCGAAGAGCTCGAGCGTCTCGCCGAGGTGGTAGCCGGTCTCGAACGCCTTCACGTTCGCGGCGCCGAACTCGGGATTCTTGGTGAACTTGCTGCGGATCGACTCGATCTCGCGTGCGGGCTCGCGACCGTAGAGCCAGAACAGCAGGCCGAGCGCGAAGAAGTTCTGGGTGCGCGAGACCTCTTTGATCGAGAGCCCCGCTCCCTGCAGCGCCGCCGATACGTGCTTGCCGAAATCGATCGGAACCACGCGGTACGCCGAGAGGCTGCCGTCCTCGAGCGGGTTCGACGCGTAGCCCGCGAGCTCCAGGTTCTTCGCCTTGAACGCGCCGGAATTCACGATCAGGAGCCCGCCGCTCTGCAGATCCGGCAGGTTCGTGCGCAGCGCCGCGGGATTCATCGCGACGAGCACCTCGGGCTCGTCGCCCGCGGTGAAGATCTCGTTCGACGAGAACTGCAGCTGGAAGCCGGAGACGCCGGCGAGCGATCCGGCCGGCGCACGGATCTCCGACGGGAAGTCCGGGAAAGTCGCGATGTCGTTGCCGAACAGCGCCGCCGTGCGCGTGAACTCCGTGCCGGTGAGCTGCATTCCGTCGCCGGAGTCTCCGGCGAAGCGGATCACGACCGAGTCGAGTCGCTTCACCGGTCTTTCAGGATCAGATGCCGAGTCGCCCGAATGCCCGTCCCCGTTTCCGTGCTGTTCCGTCATGAGCGCTGTCGTACTACTCCGCGACTTCGTTGGGGTCCTGATGATACCCGCGAGAGGTCGGCCCACAACGGGCGGGACGGAGCGCTGCGGGCTGCTCGCTTGAGGGCGACACGCGACGACGTGTAGAGTGCGCCGCGAGCTTCACAAGGGGACCCAACGGTGCGGGAAGTCTACATCATCGAGGCGGTGCGAAGTCCAATCGGCAAGCGGGGCGGAGGGCTCGCGGGAATGCACCCCGCCGACCTGCTCGGAACCGTGCAGAAGGCGGCTCTGGATCGCAGCGGAGTCGCGCCCGAAGCGATCGGCCAGGTGATCGGCGGCTGCGTCTCGCAGGTCGGCGAGCAGACCTTCAACATCGCCCGGCTGGCCTGGCTCTCGAAGGGCCTTCCCCAGGACATCGCCGCGACCACGATCGACGCGCAGTGCGGTTCGAGCCAGCAGGCGACGACGCTGGCCACGGGCCTGGTCGGCTCGGGACTCGAGGACGTCGTGCTCGCCTGCGGGGTCGAGATGATGAGCCGCGTGCCGCTCGGTGCCGCCATGAAGGGCGGCTCGCCGATCCCGAAGAGCTACCTCGAGCACTACGCGCTCTCGTCGCAGTTCGGTGGCGCGGAGATGATCGGCAAGGAGTTCGGAATCACGCGCGAGGATGTGGATCGCTTCGGGCTGCGCAGCCAGGAGCTGGCCGCGCGCGCCTGGGACGAGAAGCGCTACGACCGCGAGGTGATTCCGGTCGCCGCGCCCGGGCTCGACCCCGAGGGGAAGCCGACCGGCGAGGTGGTGCGCGACGAGGGCCTGCGCAAGACCTCGCTCGAGAAGCTCGCGTCGCTCGCGCCGGTGCCCGGCCAGAACCTGCACACGGCCGGCACGTCCTCGCAGGTGAGCGACGGCTCGTCCGCGGTGATCCTGGCTTCTGCCGACGGCGTGAAGCGCCTGGGCGTCAAGCCGCGCGCGCGGATCGTCGACTCGGTCCTGGTCGGCTGCGACCCCGTCACGATGCTGAAGGGCCCGATCCCCGCGACCCGCAAGGTGCTCGGCCGCGCGGGCCTCGCGATCGAGGACATGTCGGTCTACGAGGTGAACGAGGCGTTCGCCTCGGTCGTGCTCGCCTGGATGAAGGAAGTGAAGGCGGTCGAGGCGCGCGTGAATCCGAACGGCGGCGCGATCGCTCTGGGCCACCCCACGGGCTGCACCGGCGCGCGCCTGATCACGACGGCGCTCCACGAGCTCGAGCGCACGGGCGGACGCTACGGCCTGATCAGCATGTGCTGCGGCGGCGGGCTCGGCACCGGCACCATCATCGAGAGGCTGTAGCCGCCACCGTCGGCAGGCCGCTCAGTAGCTGCGCGCGGCGAACTCCTGCGCGGTCTTGTAGTCGGCCTTCCCGTTGGGCGCGCGGAACATCGCCGGCACGGCGAAGACGCGCTTGGGGAGCTTGTACGCCGCGAGCCGCTCACGCGTGTGCAGGCGCAGCTTCTCCTCGTCCAGAGTCGCGCCGTTTCTCAGCTGCACCACCGCGGCGACGGCGTTGCCCCAGCGGTCGTCGGGCACGCCCACCACGAGGGCGTCCTCGACGTCGGGGTGGGTCTTCAGCGCCTCCTCGACCTCTTCGGGGTAGATCTTCTCGCCCGCCGAGTTGATGCACGCGCTGCCGCGGCCGAGCAGCGTGAGCGTGCCGTCGGTCTCGACGGTGCACCAGTCGCCCGGGATCGAGTAGCGAACACCGTCGATGGTCGGGAACGTCTTCGCGCTCTTCTCGGGATCCTTCCAGTAGCCGACCGGAATCGGTCCGCAGCGCGCGATGAAGCCCTTCTCGCCGCTTCCCGGCACGATCTCCCGGTGGTCCTCGCCGAAGACCTTGCAGCGGTCGCCGATCGTGAACTTCGCGGTCTTCACCTCGCCGGCCGCGGTCATGATCGAGGAGCCGAAGCCGACCGCCTCCGAGGAGCCGAACGAGTCGGTGAGGATCATGCCGGGGTTGTGACGCAGCAGCCCCTTCTTCACCTCGGTGCTCCACATCACTCCAGACGAGACGATCACCTTGACCGACGAGATGTCCCAACGCCCCGGGTTCTCGTCGAGGGCGTTCAGCATCGGCTTGGCGAACGCGTCGCCCACGATCACCAGCGAGTTCACCTGGTGACGCTGAACGGTGTCGTAGAGCTCGGCCGGGTCGAATTTGTGGCCCGACGTCGTCACCACGCAGCCGCCGGCGCTGATCGTGCCGATCGCGGTGAAGAGGCCCGTGCCGTGCATCAGCGGGCAGCACGGGATCTGCTTGGCGAGCGGGCCGGCCGCGACCACGTTCGCCACGTGTGCCGCGAGCGTTTCGGGCGCCGCGCCGCCATTCGCCGGCGCGTTCGCGCCCGCGCCTAGGAGCCTGACCCGAGAGTGAGTGCCGGGGCGCGCCGGATGGGGGTCTCCTCAGCGGTGCCCGGCACAGCCGACCGCTTCGTCGACCCCCATCCGGCGCACTCCCCC
>VGRW01000044.1 GCA_016875225.1 Deltaproteobacteria bacterium | reverse complement strand
GGGGCTTTTCCCGGCAAGCTCTTCCTCGGCTGGGGGATCAACGTCTTCCTGCTGCTCTTCTCGGCCATGCTGTTCCGGGTGTCCAGCGCCGAGCAGGCATGGCTGATGATCCGGAAGATCTTCACCTGGGGCTCGGGCCTCGACGTTCCCGTGGAGTGGGCGTTCCTGATCGCCGGCCTCGCGGGAGTCCACGCGCTCTGCTTCTGGCACTACAAAGAGGACCTGCTGCAGCGGCTCGGCTGGCCGGGTCGGATCGCGCTGGTCTCGGGCGTGGTGCTGTCGATCGCGATCTTCGCCGCGACCAGCCGGCCCTTCATCTACTTCCAGTTCTGAGCCTCGAACGCGGCGACCACGCGCTTCGGCGCGACCATCCGCCAGGACTCCTCCGCGATCTCCGCGACCTCGCCCCAGTCGAGATCGACGTCGAGTCGCAGTCCCACCCAGCCGCTCGCGCCGACGTACTTCGGGCGGAAGAAGCGGCGCGGATCGGCCTCGATCAGCATCGCCTGCGCGCCCGGCTCCGCCGGGAACGTGATGGCCACGAGCCCGTCGCCGTGATGGTCGTCGCCGAAGCTCACGAAGACCTTTCCGCCCTTGCCGTTCTTCGCGCCGACGAAGAAGGTCGGCTCGCCGTGCGAGAGCCGTTCGCTCGACTCCGGCAGCGCGAGGCAGATCCTGCGCAGCCGCACGAGCAGCCGCTCGACCCTGCGCGAGTGCTGCTTCACCGGGTGCATGCGCCTGGCGGCCTCCCTCGCCAGGGCTACGAGCCCGCGATCGTCATTCGCGAGATGCGCAGCGTCGGCGCGGCGGCGGAGCCGAGCCAGAGCAGATCGCTTCCGATCGCGTCGATCTCCTTCAGCATCGCGCCGAGGTTCCCCGCGATCGTGATCTCCTCGACCGGGAAGGCGATCTCGCCGTTCTCGATCCAGAGACCCGAGGCCCCGCGCGAGTAGTCGCCGGTGACGGGGTTGAATCCCTGGCCGATCAGCTCGGTGACGTAGAGCCCGCGCCGCGTCGATGTGACGATCGTCTCGGGCGAGAGCGTTCCCGGCTCGAGCCAGAGATTCGTCGTCGTCGCGCCGCCGCCGCGCACCGCGCTGCCGGTCGAGGCGAGCCCGAGCTTGCGCGCGGCGTAGGTGTCGAGGATCCAGCTTCGCAGCCGTCCGCCGTCGACGAGAACGTTGCGGCGCGTCGGCAGCCCTTCCCCGTCGAACGGCCGCGAGCCGAGGCCACCGGCGCGCCGGCCGTCGTCGGTGATCGTCACGCCGGGCGCGGCGACTCGCTCACCCATGCAGCCCGCGAGGAAGCTCGCGCCGCGGTAGACGGAGTAGCCGGACAGGCATCCCGCGAGCTGTCGGATCAGGCTCGGCGCGACGACGGGATCGAAGATCACCGGCGCCTCGCAGGTCGGCACGCGGCGCGCGCCGAGCTTGCGCAGCGCGCGCTTCGCGGACTTCGCGCCGACGGCGGCCGAAGGCTCGAGGCCGTCGAGGCGACGCGAGGCGGTGTACCAGACGTCGCGCTGCATCGCGCCGTCCGCGGCTCGGGCGAGCGACTCCGCCACGAGCGAGTGTCGGCCGGACTCGTAGTCGCCGAGGAAGCCCGCGCTGTTCGCGTAGATGATTCGCGAGCGCGATGCGTCGACCTGCGACCCGTCCGAGTCGGCGATGCGCGGATCGACCGCGCGCGCCGCGGCCTCGGCCTCGCGCGCGGCGGCGATCCGGCCCTCGGTGTCGAACGGGTGATCGCGCGGATCGAAGAGCGCGAGGTCGGGCGCATCGGCCGCGAAGCCGCGGTCGGGGAGGCCCGCGCACGGATCGGGCACGGTCGCGATCGCGAGCGCGACGGCATCCGCGGCCACGCTCGCGATCACGCCCGGCGCGAGGTCGTTCGAGCGCGTGGTCGCCGAGGAGAGCCCGCCGCGACCGCCGTAGAAGACGCGCACGCCCAGGCTGCGCTCGCGCGACTGCTTCACGAAGTCGATCGCCGCTCCGCGCACGCGCGCTTCGAAGCTCTCGCCCTGGCTGATCGCCACGTCGGCGGCGTACGCGCCGGCCTTGCGCGCGCAGTCGAGCGCGTGCAGTGCGGCATCGCGAAGCTCGTCCACGCTAGCCCTCGGTCCCGCCGACGGTGAGCCCGTCGATGCGGATCGTCGGCATGCCCACCCCCACCGGCACGCCCTGACCGTCCTTGCCGCAGGTTCCGATCCCCGGGTCGAGCGCCAGATCGCTTCCGATTCGCGACACGCGCAGCAGCGCGTCGGGTCCGTTGCCGATCAGCGTCGCGCCCTTCACAGGCGCGCCGATCCGGCCGTCCTCGATCCGGTACGCCTCGCTGGCCGAGAAGACGAACTTGCCGCTGGTGATGTCGACCTGGCCGCCGGCGAACGAGACCGCGTACAGGCCGTTCTTCACCGAGCGCAGGATCTCGGCCGGATCGTCCGGGCCCGCGAGCATGAAGGTGTTGGTCATGCGCGGCATCGGCAGGTGGTGGTAGCTCTCGCGCCTTCCGTTTCCGGTCGGCTTCATGCCCATCAGCCGCGCGTTCAGCCGGTCCTGCATGTAGCCGACCAGGATCCCGTCCTCGATCAGCACGGTGCGCCCGGTGGGCGTGCCCTCGTCGTCGACGTTCAGCGAGCCGCGCCGACCCGGAAGCGTGCCGTCGTCCACGACCGTGACGCCGGGCGAGGCCACGCGCTGGCCGAGCCGCTCCGCGAAGGCCGAGGTCTTCTTGCGGTTGAAGTCGCCCTCGAGCCCGTGGCCGACCGCCTCGTGGAGCAGGATTCCCGGCCAGCCGGGGCCGAGCACGACGTCCATCGTGCCCGCGGGGCAGCTCACCGCGTCTAGGTTCGTGAGCGCGATCCGAACCGCCTCGTCGACCAGCGGCTTCCAGGTCGCGGGGTCGCCGATCCGCGCGTACGCGATGCGCCCGCCCGTGCCCTGCGATGCGGACTCGCGGCGCGCGCCCGAGGCGGCGATCACCTGCACGCGAAGCACCACCAGCGGCTGCCGATCGGCGACCCAGGTGCCGTCGCTGGCGGCGATCATCAGGTTGCGCTCCTCGCAAGCGACGCTCGCCATGACCTGCGCGATGCGCGGATCGCGCGAGCGCGCGTAGGCGTCGATCTCCTGGAGCAGACGCACCTTCGTGTCGATCGGCGCCGCGGTCGGCGACTCGCGCAGGCTGTAGAGGTCGAACGCGGGCTGCGCGGGGCGGCGAAGCGCGACCGCCTGCACGCGCGCCGGACCCTCGGCGATCGCGCGCGCGGTTCCCGCGGCGAGCTTCACGCTCTCGAGCGAGATCTCGTCCGCGTGCGCGTAGCCCTGGCGCTCGCCGGCCTGGGCGCGCACGCCGACCCCCTGCTCGACCGCGCGGGCGCCGGACTTGACCAGGCCCTCCTCGATCGAGACCGCGTCGCGCGTGGTGTACTCGAAAAAGACGTCCGCGAAGTCGATCGGCCGGGCGAGCGCCGTTGCAAAGACCGACTCGAGCCCGCGCGCGTCCACGCCGAAGTCCCGGCGAATGCCGGACGGCTCCGCCCCGACGCGCTTCGCTCTCGCCAACGGCCTTTCCTCCCCGACGGGCCAAGGTAACATGCAAAGGACCGTGGCCCCCAACCCCGACTCCCTCCTGCGCAAGCTGCTCTCCGAACGCGTCCTCGTGCTCGACGGCTCGATGGGTGTGCTCTTGCAGAGCCGGGGCCTCTCCGAGTCCGACACGCGCGGCGAACGCTTCAAGGGGCATTCCCACGACCTGAAGGGCCACGACGGCGTGCTCGCGCTCTCTCGCCCCGACGTGATTCTGGGCGTGCACCGCGAGTATCTCGAGGCCGGAGCCGACCTGATCACGACCGCGACCTTCAACGGCTCGTCGATCTCGCTCGCGGATTACGGGCTCGAGCCGATCGCGCTGGAGCTGAACGTCGCAGCCGCGCGCATCGCGCGGCGCGCGGCCGACGAGTGGAGCGCGATCGATCCGGGCAAGCCGCGCTTCGTGGTCGGAGATCTAGGGCCGCTGCCGAAGACGCTCTCGCTCGGCCCCGACGTGAACGACCCGGCGTTTCGTGCGGTGACGTTCGACCAGGTGCGCGACGCGTACGCGACCCAGGTCCGCGGGCTTCTCGAAGGCGGCGCCGACGTGCTGATGATCGAGACGATCTTCGACACGCTGAACGCGAAGGCCGCGATCGTGGCGATCGAAGACGTGTTCCAGGCGTCGGGCCGGCGCGTGCCGGTGATGATCTCGGTCACCTTCTCGGACAAGAGCGGGCGCAACCTCTCGGGCCAGACGCTCGACGCGTTCTGGACCTCGGTCGCGCACGCCAGACCCCTGGCCATCGGCCTGAACTGCGGGCTCGGCGCGGAAGAGGTCCGCCCGTACGTCGAGGAGCTCTCGTCGCTCGCCGACACCTTCACCTCCGTCCACCCCAACGCCGGACTGCCCAACGTGCTCGGCGAGTACGACCAGACGCCCGAGATCATGGCGCGACTGCTGCGCGAGTTCGCCGAGTCGGGCTTCGTGAACCTGGTCGGCGGCTGCTGCGGCACCAATGCCGAGCACATCCGCCAGATCGCCGCGGCCGTCGCGGGCCTTCCGCCGCGCCGGGTCCCGGTCTTCGCCGAGAAGCGCTCCCGCTACAGCGGCCTCGAGAGCTTCACGTTCTCGCCCGAGATCCCGTTCGTGATGGTCGGCGAGCGCACCAACGTGACCGGCAGCAAGAAGTTCGAGCGCGTGATCAAGGCGGGCGATTTCGAGGCCGCCGCCGCGATCGCGCTCGATCAGGTACGCGGCGGAGCGAACATCCTCGACGTGAACATGGACGAGGGCATGATCGATTCGGAAGCCGTGATGACGCGCTTCCTGAACCAGATCGCCGCCGACGACGAGATCTCGCGCCTGCCCGTGATGGTGGACAGCTCCAAGTGGAGCGTGATCGAGGCGGGGCTGAAGTGCCTGCAGGGCAAGTCGATCGTGAACTCGATCTCGCTGAAGGAAGGTGAGGCCGACTTCCTGGCCAAGGCGAGGCAGGCGCGCCGCTACGGCGCGGGCGTCGTGGTGATGGCCTTCGACGAGGCGGGCCAGGCCGAGACGGTCGAGCGCAAGGTCGAGATCTGCACGCGCGCCTACCGGCTGCTGACCGAGCAGGTCGGCGTTCCGCCCGAGGACATCGTCTTCGACCCGAACATCCTGGCGATCGCGACCGGGATCGAGGAGCACGCGCGCTTCGCGATCAACTTCATCGAGGCGACGCGAATCCTCAAGGCGACACTGCCGGGAGTGAAGATCTCGGGCGGCGTCTCGAACCTGTCCTTCTCGTTCCGCGGCAACGACGTGGTGCGCGAGGCGATCCACTCCGCCTTCCTGTACCACGCGGTTCGCGCGGGAATGGACATGGGCATCGTGAACGCGGGACAGCTCGCGGTCTACCAGGACATCCCGCGCGAGCTGCTCGAGCACGTCGAGGACATCCTGTTCGACCGCCGCCCGGACGCGACCGAGCGGATGGTCGAGTACGCCGAGCGCGTGAAGGGCGCAGGCAAGAAGCGCGAGGTCGATCTGGCCTGGCGCGAAGCGCCGGTCGAGCAGCGTCTGGCGCACGCCCTCGTGCACGGGCTGGTGGACTTCATCGAGGTCGACGTCGAGGAGGCGCGACTCGCGCTGCCGCGCCCGCTCGACGTGATCGAAGGCCCGTTGATGGACGGCATGAAGATCGTCGGCGACCTGTTCGGCGCCGGAAAGATGTTCCTGCCGCAGGTCGTGAAGAGTGCGCGCGCGATGAAGCGCGCGGTCGCCTGGCTCGAGCCGTTCATGGAGAAGGACAAGCAGGGCAGCCGCTCGGCGGGGAAGATCGTGCTCGCGACCGTGAAGGGCGACGTGCACGACATCGGCAAGAACATCGTCGGCGTGGTGCTCGCCTGCAACGGCTACGAGGTGATCGACCTCGGCGTGATGGTGCCCGCCGCGAAGATCCTGGAGACCGCGCTCGCGGAGCGCTGCGACGCGATCGGCCTCTCGGGCCTGATCACGCCCTCGCTCGACGAGATGGTGCACGTCGCGAAGGAGATGCAGCGGCAGGGCTTCGAGCTGCCGCTGCTGATCGGCGGCGCGACCACGTCCACGCAGCACACGGCGGTGCGGATCGCGCCGCAGTACGAGCGGCCGACCGTGCACGTGCAGGACGCTTCGCGCGTCGTGGCCGCGCTCTCGGGCGTGCTCGACGCGGGCAAGCGCGCCGAGTTCGACCGCGCGAACCGCGCCTCGCAGGAGCGGCTGCGGCTCGCGCACGCCTCGCGCATGGAGCGCCCGCTCGTGGCGCTCCCGGACGCGCGAGCGCGCGCGCCGAAGCTCGAGTTCGGCGCGGGCGAGATCAGCGTTCCGGAGTTCCTCGGCCGGCGCGTGCTCGACGACGTGCCGCTGGCCGAGCTCGCCGAGCTGATCGACTGGACCTTCTTCTTCACCGCCTGGGAGTTCAAGGGCCGCTTCCCGGCGATCCTCGAGCACCGCACCCAGGGCGCCGCCGCGCGCAAGCTCTACGACGAGGGCCGCGCGCTGCTGCGCAAGCTGATCGACGGCGGCGAGCTGCGCGCCCGCGGCGTGTACGGCTTCTGGCCCGCCTGCAGCGACGGCGACGACCTGGTGCTCTTCGGCGACGAGTCCCGCAGAACCGAGGTCGCGCGCTTCCCCATGCTGCGCCAGCAGCGGCCTACCAACGACACCGACCCGTGTCTGTGCCTGGCCGACTTCGTGGCGAAGCGCGAGAGCGGCGCGCGCGACTACCTGGGCGCGTTCGCCGTCACCGCCGGGCTCGGCAGCGACGCGATCGTGCGCCGCTTCGAGGCCGAGCTCGACGACTACGACGCGATCATGGTGAAGGCCCTGGCCGATCGGCTCGCCGAGGCCTTCGCGGAGTGGCTGCACAGGAAGGCGCGGCGCGAGTGGGGCTACGGGCGCGACGAGTCGCTCTCGCTCGAGGACCTGATCGCCGAGAAGTACCGCGGCATCCGGCCTGCGCTGGGCTACCCGGCCTGCCCCGATCACACCGGAAAGTCCGCGCTCTGGCAGCTGCTGCACCCGGACGAGATCGGGATCGAGCTCACCTCGAGCTTCGCGATGACCCCGCCCGCGAGCGCCTCGGGGCTCTACTTCGCGCACCCGAAGTCGCGCTACTTCAGCGTCGGCAGGATCGGCCGCGACCAGGTCGCCGAGTACGCCGCGCGCCGCGGCGTCCCGATCGAAGAGGTCGAGCGCTGGCTCGCGCCGAATCTCGGCTACGAGCCAGCGTAGTCCCCTCGCCTGCTACGCCGCCCGCCGCAGCAGCGCCAGCGCCGCGAGCCCGATCCCGAGCAGAAGCGTGGTCGATGGCTCGGGCACCACGGTGATGGTGTAGTTCGTGATTGCGACGAGGTTGTTGTCGAAGACCGCGTCCTGACCCGCCTCGACCTCGGGCCCGACCAGCGTCACAGGGCCGCTCGACCTCGTGAGGATCGCGAGCAGCACACCCTGCGCGCCCGCCGCAGCGATCGTACCCGCGGCGCTGGCGTTGCTGATGATCGCGAAGTTCAGACCGATCGAGAGCGGATCGATCGTGAATGAGCTGTCGCCGACGCTGATCCCGGTGTTCAGAGGATTCAGCGTCATGCTCGTCAGATTTCCTGAAGTCAGAAGGTTGACCGCCCCGAGATTCGCGCCGCCGTTGTTGTTGACGCTCAGGCCGAACAGGTTCGTACTCGGCGACGCGCACATCGAGTTCGGCAGATCGCACCTGATCAGGAAGACGTCGATCTGCGCCCCGCTCGCAGAGCCATGGACGGCAAGACCCAGAACGAGAATCAAGGACACGGCGAACCGATTCATCAAGTACCCCCCAATGGATGTGACTCGCCGAGGACTCGCGACGCAGACACACGTCATGAGTCACTCGGCGCGAGGACACACTGTGACGTTCCACAGCTTTGTGTCAGCGGTGGTGTCCAGGACGCGCACGGCGCGCTGTCAACAGAACTCTCTCCGCGCGGGACAGATTTCCGCGAGCGGCGCGGGCGGCCCCTAGAACGAGAGGGCGGCCGTCAGCAGTCCGAGCGCGACGGCGAGCGCGAGCAGGATCTTCTCGGGACCCAAGCGACTGCCCCTCCGGAGGTCGGTCGTAGGCACGGCTCGTTTATCGCGCGGGACCCGGGTCCGGGCTGTGACTGGCGTCACCGGCGGGTGCGAGCTCCGGGTACGCGAACAGGCCGGGAGCGCCGCCGGTGTGCCAGAACAGGACGTTCGATCCCGGCAGGCCCCCGCCCCGCCTCAGCGCGATCAGCCCGGCCATCGCCTTTCCGGTGTAGACCGGGTCGAGCAGCAGCCCGTCGCTTCCGGCCGTCACGGCCAGAGCCTCGCGCAGCGCCTCTGTCGGGAGCCCGTAGCCGGGCCCGAGCCAGTCGTCGCGCAGGTCGATGCGCGCGTCCGGAAGCGCGGCGCCGCCCAGAAATCCGCGGGTCTTCTCGGCCAGGTCGCGAACCGCGGGGCGAACCTGCGCGGCCGGCGCGTAGACGCCGACCCCGATCACGGGGATCGCCAGGCCCAGCGCCTCGAGCCCGACGAGCAGCCCCGCGAGCGTTCCGCCGGTCGAGACCGCGAGCACGATCGCGTCGACGCGCAGCCGCTCGCGGTCGAGCTGCGCGGCGAGCTCGAGCGCGGCGGCCGCGTAGCCGAGACAGCCGGTCGGAGTCGAGCCGCCGGCGGGGATGAAGACGGCTTTTCCGCCGCGCGCTACGGCTGCGGCCTGGATCTCTTGCACCGCGCCGATCACGTCGGCAGGCCGATCGACGATCTGCACGCGCGCGCCGAGCCAGACGTCGAGCAGCCGGTTCCCGCTCGTCTCGTAGGCAGGGTCGCGGCCAGCGACCATCCGCGGCAGCACGAGCTCGCAGCGCAGGCCGAGCTTCGCGGCGGCGGCCGCGGTCTGACGCGCGTGGTTGGACTGAACGCCGCCGGTCGTGATCACGGTGTCTGCGCCGGCCGCGATCGCCTCGCCGAGCAGGAACTCGAGCTTGCGCACCTTGTTCCCGCCGAGCGCGAGCCCGGTGCAGTCGTCGCGCTTCGCGAAGACTCGCGGGCCGGGTCCGAGCGCGCGACTCAAGCCGTCGAGCGGCTCGAGCGGTGTCGGCAGATGGCCGAGCGCGACACGGGGCGCCCGTGCGAGCGCGGCCTCGAGCGCACTCACGCGCGGCTAGCGACCGGCGACCAGCCGGATCCGCGTTCCGCAGATCTCGGCGGTGTCACCGGAGACCCGCAAGCCGCGCGCCTTCGCGCGCGCGAGCGCGGCGACCGGATCGGGAACCGCGATGTCGACGCCGCCGACGCCCTCGCCGCGCCCGTCGCTGGCGCGCACGAAGCGCAGCGTTCCGGCGTCGAGGGGGATCTCGAGGCTTCCATCGCTCCGGCCGACCGGCTTGCGAGCGAAGATCTGCCCCCAGCGCGTCGCCAGCGCCGCGGGATCCGGGCTCTGCAGCTCCGCACCCGCGATCGCGCGCGCGCCGTCGGCGCGCACGTGCTTCTGCCAATCGGGGCCCGCCCAGCGCCACGACTCGGGCGGGGTCATCTGGTCGAAGGAGAGGATCGCCGCGCCGACGTCGCGCGGGTGCAGGTGCATCGTCGCCGCGTCGGAGAGCTTCACCTGCCAGACGACGCGAATGCCGAGCTCGTCGATCCGCTTGCGGTCGGCCGCGAGGTCGTCGGTCTGCACGATCACCATGTAGCCGCCGTCGCCGCCGCGGCGCTCGAGCAACCGCCCGGCCGTCGTGCCCTCGCGCACCGGCGAGACGACTTCGAGGAAGCTCGTGCCGATCGCGAGCAACGCGTTGTGCAGCCCGAACTCGGCCACCCCGGGGTCGCGGAAGCACTCCTCCGCGCCGAGCACCTCGCACAGATCCGCCAGAACCGGCTCGAGGTCGCGCGCGACGAGCGCAATCTGTCTGAGTCGCATGGCACAGTGTGGACCGTGGGCCCCGCAGGCGGCAACTCCCGCAAACGCATCCCCGCGAGCATCTGGGCGCTCGGGGGGGTGAGCCTGTTCATGGATGTCTCGTCCGAGATGATCCACGGGCTGCTGCCGCTCTACCTGGTGGGGACGCTTGGCGCGAGCCTGCTGGCCGTCGGCTGGATCGACGGCATCGCGGAGGCGACCGCCTCGATCACCAAGCTCTTCTCCGGCGCCTTCTCCGACTGGATCGGCCGGCGCAAGCCGCTTGCGCTCGCGGGGTACGGTCTCGCGGCGCTCTCCAAGCCGATCTTCCCGCTCGCCCCGACACTTTCCTGGGTCATCGCGGCGCGCTTCGTGGACCGCGTCGGCAAGGGGATCCGCGGCGCGCCGCGCGACGCGCTGATCGCCGAGCTCGCGCCGGGAGAGCTTCGCGGCGCGAGCTTCGGGCTTCGCCAGGCGCTCGACACGGTCGGCGCGTTCGCGGGGCCGCTTCTCGCGGTCGCGTGCATGGCGCTGCTGCACGACGACTTCCGCGCCGTGTTCTGGATCGCGGTCGCGCCGGCCTTCATCGCGGTTGCGCTGCTCGCGTTCGGCGTCTCCGAGCCGGACCAGACGCGAGCCGCGGCCGAGCGCCGAGCGCCGCTCGAGCTGGCGAGCCTGCGCAGACTCGGCGCGCCGTATCTGCGCGTGCTCGGAATCACCGCGCTGCTCGCGCTCGCGCGCTTCGGCGAGGCGTTCTTGATCCTGCGCGCAGGCTCCGTCGGGCTTCGCGCGACGCTCGGCCCGCTCGTGCTGGTGCTGATGAACGCCGTGTACATGCTCTCGGCGTACCCGGCGGGCGCGCTCTCGGACCGAATCGACCGCACGCGGCTCCTCGCGCTGGCCTGCGCGGTTCTGGTCGCGAGCGAGCTCGTGCTCGCGTTCTCGGCCGGCCTCGTCGGAGCCGCGCTCGGCGTCGCCCTCTTCGGCCTCCACCTCGGGTTGTCGCAGGGCCTGCTCGCGGCGCTCGTCGCGGACAGCGCGCCGCCCGAGCTTCACGGCACGGCCTTCGGCGTCTTCCACCTCGTGACCGGCGTGACGATTCTCGCCGCGAGCCCGTTCGCCGGCTGGCTCTGGGACGCGTACGGTGCGAGCGCGCCGTTCGCTGCGGGTGCGGCGTTCGCCGCGCTCGCGCTGGTCTCGTTGCTGCGCCGCAGGAGGAGCTGATGGATCTGGAGCTCGCGGGAAGGATCGCGTTCGTCTCGGGCAGCTACCGCGGCACCGGCGAGGGCATCGCGAAGGTGCTCGCGCGCGAGGGCGCGCACGTGCTCGTGCACGGCTTTCGCCCGGACGAGCCGGAGCGCGTGGTCGCCGAGATCCGCGCCGCGGGCGGCCGGGCCGATGGCGTCTCGGGCGACATCACCAGCGACGAGGGCGCGGCGCGCGCGGTCGAGGCAGCCCTGCACGCGGTCCCCCACGTGGACGTTCTGGTCAACAACTACGGCGTCGCGGAGGGGCCCGGCTGGCTCGACGGCTCGACGGGCGACTGGCTCTCGATCTACCAGAAGAACGTGCTCTCCGCGGTGCGACTCACGCAGGCGTTCGTCCCGGGAATGCGCTCGCGCGGCTTTGGCCGGGTGATCTTCGTCGGCACGATCGGCTCGAGCCGGCCGGCCGCGCGAATGCCGCACTACTACGCGTCGAAGGCGGCGCTGCCGAACATGACGGTGAGCCTGGCCAAGGAGCTCGCCGGGAGCGGCGTGACGGTGAACCTGGTCAGCCCGGGGCTGATCGCCACACGCGAGGTGTTGGAGCGCCTGTCGGAGGCGCGCCTGCGCGAGAACCCATCGGGCTCGGCCTGCACGCCCGAGGACGTCGGGAATCTCGTCGCCTGGCTCGCGAGCCCGCTCTCTCGCTCGGTGAACGGCTCCAATCTGCGCATCGACGGAGGCTCGGCCGACAGCGTGAATTGACCCGCCGCGACATGTAAGATGCGCGGCGACTAGAATTCCCGAGGAGGAGCCGAGTTGGCCGGGATCACGCGCTACGGGAGCTATCTGCCGTACAACCGCCTGCAACGCGCCGCGATGGGCGCGGGCAAGGGCGAGCGGACCGTCGCGAGCTACGACGAGGACGCCGTCTCGATGGGCGTCGAGGCCGCGCGCGACGCGGTGCGCGGCGCAAGCGACATCGACACGCTGATCTTCGCGACCACGAGCCCGCCGTACGCGGAGAAGCTCAACGCCGCGACGCTGGCCGCGGCGCTCGATCTGCCGAGGACGCTGCGGTCGCTCGAGCTCGGCGCGTCGACGCGAATGGGTCTGGGCGCGCTGCTCGCGGGCGCGGACGCGGCTTCGGCCGGCGGCCGCGCGCTGGTCGTGGCCGCCGACGTGGTGATCGGCGCGCCGGGCGGCGGACGCGAGAGCGGAAGCGGCGACGGCGCGGTCGCGTTCGTGACCGGCCCCGACTCCGAGGCGATCGCGAAGGTCGTCGGCCGCGCCTCCGCCACCGCCGAGATCCTCGACGTCTGGCGGCTGCCGACGGATCCGTTCGCGAAGCAGTGGGAGGAGCGCTTCGGCGCCGAGACGCTCGGGCCGATCGTGCTCGACACGGCGACGCGCGCGCTGAAGAGCGCGGGCATCGGCCCCGCGGATCTCGCGACCGTGATCCTCGACGGAACCAACGCGCGCGCGATGGCGGTGATTCCCGAGGCGCTGCGGCTCAAGCCCGAGCAGCTCGCAGACCCGCTGCTCGGCGCGGTGGGGCGGACCGGCTCCGCGCACGCGGGGCTCCTGCTCGCGCGCGCGCTCGACCGCGCCCGCGCGGGCGATCGCATCCTGGTCGTCGCCGGTGGCGACGGCTGCGACGCGATCGTGCTCGAGGTGACCGCGAAGGTCGAGGCCGCGCGCCCGGTCCACTCCGTCGACCGCTGGCTCGGCAGCAAGCGCAACGACCTGCCCTACAACACCTACCTGAAGTGGCGAGGAATCCTGCCGTTCGAGCCGCCGCGGCGGCCGGAGCCCGAGCGCCCGGCGGCGCCGCCGATGCAGCGCGCCGGCCACTGGAAGCACGCGTTCTTCGGCTCGCGCTGCGAGGCCTGCGGCACCGGCCACCTGCCGCCGCAGCGCGTCTGCGTGAAGTGCGCGGCGGTCGACCAGATGCGCGAGGAGCGCTTCTCCGAGGCGTCGTGCAAGGTCGCGACCTACACGCTCGACCACCTGGCCTACACGCTGCAGCCGCCGGTCGTCGCCGCGATCGTCGACTTCGAGGGCGGCGGGCGGCTCTCCTGCGAGCTCACCGACGTGGATCCGAAGTCGGTCGCGATCGGCAACGAGCTCGAGATGACGTTCCGCAGGCTCTACACCGGACAGGGCGTCCACAACTACTTCTGGAAGGCGCGCCCGAAGCGCTAGCTTCCGGCGAGCAAGGAGTCTCCATGGCCTCCAATGGAATCAAGGACCGCGTCGCGATCGTGGGCATGGGCTGCACGCCGTTCGGCGAGCACTGGGACAAGGGCGCCGACGATCTGCTCGTCGACGCGGCGACCGAGGCCTGGAAGTCCGCCGGCGTCGGTCCGGACGACATCGACGCGTACTGGCTCGGCACGATGGGGAGCGGCGTCTCGGGACTGATGCTCTCCGAGGCACTGAAGCTCGCGTACAAGCCGGTCACCCGGCTCGAGAACATGTGCGCGACGGGCTCCGAGGCGATGCGCAACGCGGCCTACGCGGTGGCGAGCGGCGCCTACGACCTGGTGATGGCGATCGGGGTCGAGAAGCTGAAGGACTCCGGCTTCTCCGGGCTCACCGGCAGCCGCCCGCCGTCCGACGGCACCGACCCGACGATGACCGCGCCGGCGACCTTCTCGCTGCTCGCTCCCGCCTACGCCAAGAAGTACGGCGTGGACGAGGCGACGCTGAAGCAGGTGCTGGCGCGAATCGCCTGGAAGAATCACAGGAACGGCGCGAAGAACCCGAAGGCCCAGTTCCGCAAGGAAGTGGCGATGGACAAGATCTGCGCCTCGCCGTCGGTCGCCGGCATGCTCGGCATCTTCGACTGCTCCGGCGTCTCGGACGGCTCGGCCGCCGCAATTCTGTGTCGGGCCGAGGACGCGCACAAGTACACCAAGCACCCGATCTACCTGAAGGCGCTTTCCTTCGCCGCGGGCCCGGCCGAGGGCTACTTCAGCCAGGACTACGACTTCACGAGCTTCCCCGAGGTGGTCGCGAGCTCCCGGGACGCCTACAAGCAGGCGGGCGTCACCGACCCGCGCGCGCAGATCAGCATGGCCGAGGTGCACGACTGCTTCACGCCGACCGAGCTCGTGCTGATGGAGGACATGGGCTTCTCTCCGCGCGGCCAGGCCTGGAAGGACGAGCAGGAGGGCCGCTTCGACCTCGAGGGCGCGCAGCCGGTGAATCCCGACGGCGGGCTGAAGAGCTTCGGCCACCCGATCGGCGCCTCGGGGCTCCGCATGATGTACGAGATGTGGCTGCAGCTCCGCGGCGAGGCGGGAGCGCGCCAGATCAAGAGCCCGAAGCTCGGCCTGACGCACAACCTCGGCGGAGCGCCGGGCCGCTGCGTCAGCTTCGTCTCGATCGTGGGGAGCGAGCTCGGCTGAGAGGCGATGATCCGCCTGAGCTTCCCGCTGCGCCGGCTTCCGAGCCTCTCGCGCGCCGAGTTCCAGCGCTACTGGCGCGAGACGCACGGGCCGCTGGTCGCGAGTGTCGCGCGCGCGCTGCGGATCCGGCGCTATCTGCAGTCGCACAGCGTGGACGATCCGCTCTACGACGGCCTTCGCGCCGCGCGGACCGGAATGCACGAGCCCTTCGACGGCGTCGCGTGCCTGTGGTGGGACTCTCGCGACGATCTTCTCGCAGCGCTCGGGAGCGAGGCCGGTCGCAAGGCGGGGGCGCTCCTGCTCGAGGACGAGAAGCGCTTCATCGACCTCGCGCGCTCGCCGCTCTGGCTCGGCCAGGAGATCGCGCAGATCAACCCGATGCCCGAGAACTCGATCGTGGCCTGGCCCGCGAGCTCCTGGATCAAGCTCTGCTACCTGCTGCAGCCGAAGCCCGGGATGAGCGTCGCCGCCTGCCACGCGACCTGGAACATGGATCACGGCTACCTGCTCCGGCGGCACAGCGGCGCGACGCGCTTCGCGCGGTACATCCAGACCCACACGCTCGACGACGAGCTGAACGCGGCGTTTCGCGCGAGTCGCGGCGGGCCGCCCGCGTACGCCGGGCTCACCGAGGCCTGGTTCGACCGCTACGACCTGGTCCGGATCCTGGCCGATCCGACAAGCGAGGGCGCGCGCGGCTTCGGGCTGTTCTTCGAGGACGAGAAGCGCTTCATCGACTTCTCGCGCTCCACGCTCTTCGCGAGCAAGGAGATCGTCTTCGTCGACGAGGGCACGAGCTGAGCGGCGCGGCGCGCGCGCGGCGCGCAGGTCTTGCTATATACGCGGCGTGAGCTCGAGCCCGAATCCCCCGACCGCGCCCGCGCCGTTCTCCGAGAAGGGCTTCTACCTGGAGGAGTTCCACGGGAAGACGCTCGCGGTCGCCGCGCCCGCCGCGGAGCTGCGTCAGCCCGGGAAGCTCGTGGAGGTGATGGACGAGCTCGCGCGAAACGAGATCAACGTGATCCTGATCTCGACCGAGCGCTCCGCGCTCGAGCCGCTGGTCGGCGAGAACGTGCTCTCGATGGCGACGCCGCGGCTGGAGGGCACGGTCTGGCGCAAGCTCCACGACGAGTCGCGGCTCGGGCTCGTCGTGGGCGGGTCGCTCGCGTTCGCACCGGCCTGCCGCGAGGCGGCGGTGCGGCTGGGAATCGCGAAGCTGGTCTGGATCGACCGCGACGGAGGCCTGCTGCGCGAGAACCGCGAGCGGATCTCGTTCGTGCACCTCGACGAGCTGCGCGAGATTCTCGGCTCGGGTGCGCCCGCGAACCAGCGCCGCACCGCGCTGCTTCGCGAGGTCGAGGCGATGCTCGTGGCCGGCGTGCCCGCGGTGAACGTCTGCACGCTCGAGGGTCTGGCCGACGAGCTCTTCACCTACGCGGGCTCGGGCACGCTCTTCACGGAAGAGCGCTACATGATCGTGCGGCGACTCGTGCTCGACGACTACGACGCCGCGTCCGACCTGATCGCGCGCGGAACCGCGGAAGGCTATCTCGCCGCCCGCTCGCCGGAGCAGCACGACCTGGTCCTCGCCAGCGGCTTCGGCGCGTTCGTCGAGGGCCAGCACCTGGCGGGGATCGGTGCGCTGCTGGTCGACGAGACCACGCGCTCGGCGGAGATCGCGTCGCTGTACACGCTGACGCGCTTCCTCGGCGAGGGCGTCGGCGGGCACCTGGTCGCGTACGCGCTGGCGCGCGCGCGCGAGCGGGGCCTGGAGTTCGTCTACGCGTGCACGACCTCTGAACGAGTCGGCGCGTTCTTCGAGCGCCACGCGTTTCACGTTGCGGGGCCGGGCGACGTTCCCGTCTCGAAGTGGCGCGGCTACGACCCCGACCGGCGAACCCGCGTCGCCTGCTACCGGATGGATCTCGCGGACGCCGCCTCGAAGTCGGGGGCGACCGTCTCCAGCTGAAGCGGCGCCGCGTTTCCGACCACGCCCGGCGCGAGCTCGATCGCGCGCGCGTGGAGCCTCATCCGCTCGGATTGGCTCGCGTCCGGGTCGTAGAGCGGGTCGCCGACGATCGGGTGGCCGAGGTGCGCCAGGTGCACGCGAAGCTGGTGCTGTCGCCCGGTCACCGGCTCGAGCGCAAGCTCGCTCGAGGCGACGCCCGATCTCACGAGTCGAACGCGCGAATGCGCTGGCGCCCCGAGCGGGTCCACTCGGAAGCGCGGCGGCGCGGAGCCCGCGCGCGCGAGCGGCAGCCGCACGTCGAGAGTCACGCCCGGGGCCTGAAGCCGCTCGCCCGCGTCCCCTCGCACGACCGCGTCGTAGAAGCGCCGAACCTCGCCGCGACTGAATGCGGCGGAGATCCGCATTTGCGCCGCGCGCGTGAGCGCCACGAGAACCAGGCCTGACGTCTCGCGATCGAGGCGGTGCGGGAGCCAGGGTCCGCCCGGATCCGAGTCACTCGCGTGGGTGAGCGTGAGCGCGGTGAGCAGCGTGCGCTTGATCGTGTTCCCGGCGGGATGGCAAGGCACGCCCGCGGGCTTCTCGACCGCGAGCCAGCCCTCCCCGCGCGCGAGCACCGGCAACGCGAGGAGGTCGTCGAGGGGCTCGGCGGAGTCGCGCGCGCGCTTCTCGATCCGGAGCTGCAGGTGTTGGCCGGCGACCGCGGGCCTGGCCGCGCGCGCCTCCGGCGCTCCGTCGATGCTCGCACGCCCGGCGCGGATCCATCCCGCGATGCGAGACCTCGACGCGAACGGCAGGTGCATGGCGAGCAGGCGATCGATCCGGAGCCCGTGCTCGTCCGGCGCGACGCGGAGCGAGAACTCCTCCTCGGGCTCGAGCAGTCGCAGGACGTCCAAACCCGCGGCTCCGCCCTACTCTTCGTCCACTTCTTGCGCCTCGTGCTCCTCGATCTGCCGGCGCACGTCGTCCATGTCGAGCGCCTTCACCTTCTGGATCAGATCCTCGAGCGCCTCGGCCGGCAGCGCGCCGGGCTGCGAGAACACGCAGATCTGCTCGCGGAAGATCATCAGCGTGGGGATCGAGCCGATCTCGAAGGCGCTCGCCAGCGCGGACTCGTCGTCGGTGTTCACCTTCGCGAAGACCGCGTCGCCGTGCAGCTCGGAAGCGGCCTCGAAGACCGGCGCGAAGCTCCGGCACGGTCCGCACCACGGCGCCCAGAAGTCCACGATCACCAGAGAGTTGTCAGTGATGCTCTGCTCGAAGCTCTCCGCCGTGAGACCGATGATCGGCATGGACACTCCTGCTCAGGGGCTCGACGTCGCCTGGAGAAAACCGCCCGCGACCCAGCCTTCGAGACCGCCCTCGTCCGGGCGAATCCGCTTCCAGCCGTCCATCTGCTCGAGCACGCGGACCTGCGCGCCCTGGGCCAGCCTGCCGACGATCCCGTGCTCGGTGCCGGGTCCCGCGCGGACGTTCAGGCTCGTCGCCGTCACGACCTCGAGCGGGAACGTCTCGATTCCGGGCGGAATCGGCGCCTCCGCCTCTGCGGCTTCCGGCTCCGGCGCGGTGCGGCAGCCGCTCGCGCCAGTCACGAGCACGGCGATCGCGATCAAGGCCGCGAGAATCGACCCGAGCTGACTCAATTCGCTCCTCCCGTCCTCTGCGAGGACCTGATCCCGAGTGCCAAGCTATCACGGAACACGCGCGGGTCGTCGCTAATGACGGCGCGTGAGCTGGAAAGTGCTGAAGGCCTGATCCGCGAGCGTCACGTCCGGGTCGAGCGCCTCGACGTAGACGCTGGTCGAGGTCCGCTCTTTCAGGTTGTACATGACCGAGCGCGTGGCGATCCACGCGCCCTCGAAGTTCTCGATGCTGCCGGACTCGGCGACCATCTCGCGCATGGGCACTCCGTTCTGGTCGCGGTAGATCGTGCGCAGCGGGATGTAGTGCTCCTGGTCGATCCAGGTGCGCATGGTCTGGTACTCGGAGTCGACGAACGGCTTCATCGTCACCTCGAGCACGTAGGCGCGGACTCCGTCGACCTCTGCGTCGGGCAGGCGCTGGTACTCCGCATCCTCGATGCTCTTCCAGCCGATGTCGTCGAAGGTGTAGTCGGTGCCCATGATGCCGACTCCCGAGAGGCGCACGCGGCGGACGCGGCCCGTGGCCGGCGACCAGATGAACTGGTCGTTGGAGCGGTCCTTGTTGACGACCATCAGGAATCCCGTCTGACGCATGTCCTCGGGATCCGAGAACTTCACCAGCGTCTTGGCGACCACGCCGTCGTGGGACTTCTTCTCCGAGTCGCGGTAGTCCTTCCAGCGCACCCAGAAGCGCGAGCGCTGCTCGTTGCCGCCCGGGTCGCGCGAGACGACGGTCTGCCACTGCACCGCCGAGTGCAGGCGGTTGTCGAGGAATCGGTCGAAGATCTCGCGGCCCGAGAGCGAGCCGCCCTCCGGGATCGCCGCCTCGATCTCCTCACGCGCCGGCAACTCGATCTCTGCCGCACCGCCAGGCATGGCGATGGCCGCGAAGACGAGGGCCGCCCCGAGGAGGGAGGCTGCGCGGACGGGGGCAGGCATCGCCGCTTGTATCGCCGAAACACGGCATCCCGGTCAACCCTCGGCCGACCGAGCGCGTTCTTGCCAGATGCGCCGGCGAGGCGCAGCCTGACGCGTCGATGGCGAGAATTCCGACCGCGATCGTGACGGGCGTTTCGGCTGCGGAGCTCGCTCCGCGCGCGGTGGAGCGGGAGCTGCGGGGCTGGCTCGAGCGCGGCGCGAAGCTCCGCTGCGCGGGAGAAGGCAGGAGCGATCCCGAGCGGCTGCTGCGGCGCTATCCGCCGCGGCACAAGCTCGAGCTCTTCGACACGGTCTTCTACCTCGCGCACCTGCGCTCGGACGTGAACGCGCGCTTCTTCGTGACGTGGGTGCTGCCCGACGCGAAGCGCCCGACCCCGTCGAGTCGAAAGTCGCTCTTCGCGCGCATCTTCTACAAGGACGCGTCGCTGATCTGGC
This sequence comes from Deltaproteobacteria bacterium, assembly GCA_016875225.1. NCBI lineage: Bacteria > Pseudomonadati > Myxococcota > Myxococcia > Deltaproteobacteria bacterium. The sequence continues at coordinate 8,451 of VGRW01000044.1, read as the reverse complement.
GCTCCGCGAGTCACTTCGCGCGTTCCGAGCGCGAGAACTGGATCGGCAAGGGCGATCTGAAGTGGGTGGTCGAGAACGGCGAGAAGGTGCGCTGCACGGCCGAGGAGACCACGAACCTGCCCTTCGAGATCCAGCCCGCGCTCGACGCGCTGACGCGCGCGGTGGCGCGCCCGGTTCGCGACGAGCGCGCGATGTCGCGCGTGCTGCGGCGCGCGCCCGACACGCGGATCGAGCCGTACGGGGACTTCACCGCGCCGCGGCGCAGCGCCCAGGCCGATCCGCGCAACCGGATCCACGGCGGCAGGCCGATCGCCCGCTTTGCGAAGCCGAACGATCCCGAGTCGCTTCGCTTCGCGCGCGGCTACGAGCCGGACTTTGCGGGCGGGATGCTCGAGGTCGACTCGATCGCAAGCCGGCTCTACGGCGGCGAGATCCGCAAGTTCCGCGTCCTCTCCGCGAATCGCCGCATCCAGTGGCAGTTCGTCGCCGCGCCCAGACAGGTGTGGATCGTCCCGCCGCAGGCGCTCACGACGGAGCTGTCGAGCTTCGGCGTGCGCACGATCGACGTGAACGCCGACGAGGACCTCTTCGTGCCCGGCTACGAGTACCACTTCATGGACGAAGCCGAGGACCCGCCCGCGCTGTACAGCCAGATTCCGCCCGGCTTCGCGGGCGAGATCAGCGAGGTGGACCCGGCGCGCGCCGACGCGTCCCCTTGGCTGGAGCGGCTGCCGGTGCTCCGGGAATTCCGCCGCGCGATCGGGCATCCTGCGCCGCGGAAGTGAGGGGAAGGCAGAGGCGATGATGAACGAGCTCGGTTTCTACACGCTCGCGGGGCAGCCGAAGTCGCCGCGCGATCTGATCGACGAGGTCCGCGCCGGCGAGGCGCTCGGGCTGGGCTCCGCGTTCATCTCGGAGCGCTTCAACGTGAAAGAGGCCGCGACGCTCTCGGGCGCCGTCGGCGCGGTCTCGACGCGGCTCGGCATCGCGACGGCCGCGACCAATCACAACACCCGACACCCGATGGTGACGGCCGCGTACGCGATGACGATGCACCGACTGACCGATGGCCGCTTCTCGCTCGGCCTGGGCCGCGGCATCGCGCCGATGTTCCGGGCCTACGGCCTGCCCAAGGTCACCACCGCGCAGCTCGAGGACTTCGTGGGAATCCTGCGCCGCCTGTTCCGCGGCGAGACCATCTTCGCGCACGACGGCCCCGCCGGGCGCTACCCGCTGCTCTCGCTCGGCCCCGACTACGCGGGCGAGATCCCGCTCACGTTCACCGCCTTCGGCCCGAACTCGCTCGCGCTCGGCGGGCGCGCGTTCGACGCCGTGGTGCTCCACACCTTCTTCAGCGACGAGACGACCGCGCGCTGCGTTCGCGCGGTGAAGCAGGCGGCCGAGCGCGCGGGGCGCGATCCCGCGCGGGTGCGGGTCTGGTCGTGCTTCGCGACCGTCGGCGACCACCTGCCCGAGCCTCTGCGCCTGAAGAAGACCGTCGGCCGGATGGCGACCTACCTGCAGGCCTACGGAGACCTGATGGTCGAGACGAATCGCTGGGACCCGGCGCCTCTCGCGCGCTTCCGCGCCGACCCGCTCGTGTCGACATTCCCCGGCGCGATCGACGCGAAGGCGACGACGGAGCAGCTGGAGCAGATCGCGAAGCTGGTCCCCGCCGAATGGCTGGCCCCGGCCGCGACCGGCAGCCCCGAGGCGTGCGTCGCGAAGATCGAGAACCAGCTCGCGCTGGGCTGCGACGGGGTGATCCTGCACGGCGCGACACCGACCGAGCTCGAGCCGATCGTCTCGGCCTACCGCAAGACGCGCGTGGCCGCGCGCTTCGCGCACCTGCGCGCGAACCCCGCCGCCTGAGCGGCGCTACTTCGTCGGATCCGGGGGGAAGAGCCTGCGCAGCAGCGGATCGGTCGGCAGGCCCACGTAGCGGCGGAAGCGCCAGTGCCGATACACGAACTCGGTCGCGAACAAGAGCCCCGTGAGCAGGTACGCGACGAGCCCGGTGTAGAGCGCCCAGCTCGCGCGAGTGCCGAAGAGCGCGAGCCAGGCGCTGACCCCCGCGTTGGCGGCGAAGAACGCGCACCAGATCGCCGTCACCCTCCGGCAGTACGCGGTCAGCTCCTGCGAACCCGCGGCGCCGTGCGCGAGCGCGAGCGACTCGATCACCGTCTCGCGCGAGGCGAACGACGCCGCGAAGACCGCGAGCAGCGCCAGATTCACGAGCGCCGGCGAGAGCAAGAGGCCCCGCGGGTCGTTCCAGACCAGCGAGATGGCGCTTGCAGCGGTGATGGCGACGGCCACGGGGCCGGCGATTCGCGCGTACGTCGCGAGCCGCCGCTTGGCCAGCGTGGCCAGACGAAGCGCGTACAGGGCCAGGATCGCGAGCGCGATCGCGCGCGGCGACGCCAGGTCGAGCGCGAAGTAGACGAGCAGCGGATAGCCGAGCGCGATCAGGATCGGGAGCAAGCCTGGAGATCCCCTTCTGCGGCGCCGCTCGAAGGCGCGGCGCCAACGGGGCTAGTGTATTCTGCGGCGCGTGCGGGTGACCGAGCGGAGCGTGCCTTGAGTCACGGCGGCAGCTGGGCCGGAATCGCCGAGAGCGGGTCGCTCGCCTGGCTGTTCATCCTGCGCGGGTTCTATCGGACCTTCGGACGCCGCGCTTCGGTCGCGCTGCTGCGCCCGATCGTCGCCTACTTCTTCGTCACCGGGCGCGCCTCGCGCCCGGCGTCCCTGGACTACCTGCGCACGCTCTGGTCGACCCCGCGCGGGCGCGAGGCGCTCGGCGAGCCACCGGGACTCCGGCACGTCTTCCGGCACCTGCACTCGTTCGCCGAGAACCTGCTCGACCGCATGATCCTGTGGAGCGGCGACGAGGAGTCGATCACGATCGCGGATCACGGCCGCGAGCACCTCGAGGCGCTCGTGCGCGCGGGCCGCGGCGGGATCCTGCTCTCGTCCCACATCGGCAGCTTCGACATGCTTCGCGCGCTCTCGGCGCAGACCGGAATCAAGCTGAACGTGCTGATGTTCACGCGCCACGCCGTGCGCATCAACTCGTTCTTCGAGCGCCTCCAGTCCGGCCGGAACTTGCGCCTGATCCGCTTCGAGCCCGGCACGCTCGACGCCGCCTTCGAGATGCGCGCGGCGATCGCGCGCGGCGAGTTCGTCGGCATCCTCGGCGATCGCGTCTGGCCGTCGGAGCAGGACCGCACCGTCGAGGTCTCGTTCCTCGGCCGCCCGGCGCGGCTTCCGCTCGGGCCGTTCCTGCTCCAGGGCGTGCTCGGCTGCGCGATGCTCTACACGTCCTGCATCCGCACCGGTCCGGGGCGCTACACCGCCACGACCCGCGTCTTCGCGCCCGAGGGCGCGGTCCCGCGCGCCGAGCGCGAGAAGCACGCGGAGCAGCTGGTGCAGAAATTCGCGGGAATTCTGGAGGACGGCTGCGTCGAAGCGCCCTACCAGTGGTTCAACTTCTTCCCGTTCTGGGGCGAGCGCGCGCGAGCGCCGCGCGCGCTCGTCCGTGCGCTCGCGCTGGCGCTCGCGGCCGTGATCGGCTCCGGCTGCGCCGCCGGGCGCTCGGCCACGCAGACCGCGCGCGGCTGGCTCGGCATGGAGACGCGCGCGCCGCGCGCGTACTACGCGGGCGCTGCGCGCGCGAAGCTCTACCGCGCGCCCGACGCGACGTCCGCGGTCGTCGGACAGCTCGCGCTGCACGAGGGCGTGCTCTGCTACGAGCTCGACGGGGATTTCTGCTACGTGAAGGCCGAGCGGAGCGGGAACGAGGGCTGGGTGCTGAACGCGGATCTGATCGACAGACTTCCGCGCGCGAGCGCGCCGGCTCGGAATGTCGCCGCGCCCGCCGCACCGGCGCCGGAGCCCGAGCCGGAGCTCGAACCGGAGCCAGATGCGCCCGCTCCAGGGAAGAAGTCGGTGTTCGACCCCTACTGAGTGGAATGACGCAACCCGCTCCCAGGCTGCAGTCGTGGGCCGAGTCGTGGTGGCGGGCGATCGCCGACCTCGGCCGAGCCACGAACGAGCGCCGCGAGGTCGTGCTCCAAGAGGTGCAGGTGGGATCCGTCCCCACCCTCACCTACTACGCGCTGCTCGGGATCTCCGAGCTGATCGCGGGCTTCGCGCTGATCATCGACAGCGACGCGACGCTGATCGGCGCGAACATCGTGGCGCCGCTCATGACGCCGATCTTCGGCATCGCGCTCGGTCTCGTGCGCGGCGACCTGCGCCTGCTGCGCACCGCGCTCGTCGCGGAGTTCGGCGGCGCGGCCTTCGGGGTCGCGCTCTGCTTCCTGCTCGGCCTGCTGCCGATCGCGGTCGAGGCCACGCCCGGCCTGCTCGCGCAGACCCGGCCGACGCTGATCGACCTGATGGTCGCGGCGCTGGCCGGCATGGCCGGAGCGCTCGCGATGATCGACGAGCGGGTTTCCCCGGCGCTGCCGGGCGTGGCGATCGCGACCGCGCTGAACCCGCCGATCGCCGCGATCGGGATCTGCCTGTCGCTGGGCGCCTACGAGGGGGCGCTGCAGGCGTTCGTGCTCTTCTCGGCGAACGTGCTCGCGATCCTCGCCGTCGCGGCGGCGATGTTCCTGCTGGCGGGCTTCGTCACGCGCGCCGAGATGGGGTCGCTGCGAAACGTGGCGCGCCGCCTCGCGCCCGCCGCGCTGGGGCTGATCGTGATCACGGCTCTGCTCACGAGCTTCCTGGTCGGCCGCGTGCGCGAGCTGCGCATCGAGCGGACCATCGCCGAGACGCTCGACCGCGAGCTCGCGCAGGAGCCGAGCACGGCGCTCGAGAGCATCGAGTTCGACTACGGGCGCGAGGGGCTGCAGGTGCTGTCGACGGTGCGGACGCCGCGCGTGATCCCGCCCGAGCGCGTGAAGCGGATCCAGGACGCGCTCGGCGCAGCGCTGGACGAGACAGTGACTCTCTTCCTGCGCTGCGCGATGACGAAGGACGTGACCGCGACCGGCACGGCCAGCCTGCGCCCGTACCTGAGCTTGAACGGGCGGGTGGTCGAGGCGCCGATCGCACCCCGGATGCGGCTGCTGCAGCAGGCCGAGCAGCTCGCGCGAGAGGTGGCGTCGACCCGCCCCGCCCTCGAGCTGATCGACACCGATCTCGTCGAGGCGCCGTCGGGCCCGGTGATCGTGGTCTCGATCCAGACGCCGCGCGATCCGTCGCCAGAGAACGTGTCGGCCTTCGAGGCGGCGCTTCGCGAGCGGCTCGCGGACCCGAGCGTGCGCGTGGTGGTGCGGCGCATGGAGTCGAGCGACACGACCTCGAAGGGCCGGATCCTCTACGGAGCGGCGCACTTCGACACCTCGAGCGACGAGCTGCGCGCGCGCCGCGCCATCGTCGAGGGCGCGGTGAGAGCTCGGCTCGAGGCCCTGCCCCAGCTCTTCGTCACCGCGATCGACGCCGTGACCGGCGGACGCGGCTGGAGCGTGCGTGCCGAGGCCAGCTGCGCGCGAATGCCCACCCCCGCGGAGATCCGCTCGGCCGAACGAACCCTGGCCAAGCAGCTCGGCGAGCCGATCGCGATCTCGCTGCGCGCGCGCGTCGAGCTCGTCGTCACGGGAGCGCGCTACGAGGGGCTCGGCGGTCCGACCGCGACTCCAACCTCGCCCTAGCGGTGGAACGAGATCCCGTCGAAGCGGCCGTCCACGAGCGTGCCCTTCTCGCCGCGCACGATCGCCTCGATGTCGGCGAGCGCGCCGATCGCCGCGGTGTGGCCGGTCGCGCGCGCGAACTGACAGGCGGCTTCGACCTTCGGCCCCATCGAGCCGGCCGGGAATTCGTGGCTCGCGAGCGCGTCGGGATGCGCGCGGTGGATGCCGCGCTGCTTCGGCGTGCCCCAGTCGAGAAACACGGCGTCGGCGTCGGTGGCCATCACGAACAGGTCGGCGGCGACCTCGCGCGCGAGCAGCTCGGAGCAGGCGTCTTTGTCGACCACGGCCTCGACGCCGACGAGCTTCCGCGCGGCGCCGGGCTCGTACATGGTCGGGATTCCGCCGCCGCCGGCGCAGATCACGACGCAGCCGCGCTCGAGCAGCCAGCGGATCGGGCGGATCTCGAAGATGCGCTTGGGCAGCGGAGACGCGACCACTCGTCGCCACTTGTCGCCATCCTGCTTGAACACCCAGCCCTTCTGCGCGGCGATGCGGTCGGCGTCGGCCTTCGCGTACACGGGCCCGACGAACTTGGCCGGGTCGCGGAAGCCGGGATCGGCCGGGTCCACCTCGACCATCGTCAGCATCGTGGCGAACGGAACCTCGAACGGCAGCAGGTTGCCGAGCTCCTGCTCGATCACGTAGCCGATCATGCCCTCGGTCTGCGCGCCGAGCACGTCGAGCGGGAACGCCTCGTCGGGCTTGTAGGCCGCGCCCTGCAGCGCGAGCAGGCCGACCTGCGGGCCGTTTCCGTGGCTGATCACGAGCTGGTTCTGCGCCGCCAGCGGCGCGAGCGCCTCTGCCGCGATGCGCACGTTGCGGCGCTGCGCCTCCGCGGTGAGCGGCTCGCCGCGACGGAGCAGCGCGTTCCCTCCCAGTGCGACGACGATGCGCAACGCGCTAGTCCCCGAGCGTCGCGACGAGCAGCGCCTTGATCGTGTGCAGGCGGTTCTCGGCTTGCTCGAAGGCGACGTTGCACTCCGACTCGAAGACCTCGTCGGTCACCTCGAGCCCGTCGCTGATGCCGTAGGTCTCCGCGATCTGCTTGCCGAGCGTCGTCTCCGTGTCGTGGAAAGCGGGCAGGCAGTGCATGAATCGGACGTTCGGGTTCCCGCTGGCCTTCACGACCTTCATGTTCACCTGGTACGGAAGCAGCAAGCCAATGCGTTCCTTCCAGACCTCCTTGGGCTCGCCCATCGAGACCCAGACGTCGGTGTGGATGAAGTCGACGCCGTTCACCGCGTCCGCCACGTCGTCGGTGATGGTGAGCTTCCCGCCGTACCGCTTCTCGAGGTCGCGCGCGATCTTCTGGTACTCGTCGGCGGGCCAGAGCTTCTTCGGCCCGCAGATGCGCACGTCCATCCCCATCAGACAGCCCGCGATCATCAGCGAGTGGCCCATGTTCGAGCGCGTGTCTCCGAGATAGGCGTACTTGATCTCGGAAATCGGCTTGTCGCCGTGCTCGCGCATGGTCATGACGTCCGCGAGCATCTGCGTCGGGTGGTACTCGTCGGTGAGCCCGTTGTAGACGGGCACGCCCGCGTACTTCGCGAGCTGCTCGAGCCCGGCCTGCGACGCGCCGCGGTACTCGAGCGCGTCGAACATGCGGCCGAGCACGCGCGCGGTGTCCTTGAACGACTCCTTGTGGCCGATCTGCGATCCGGCGGGGTCGAGGTAGGTCACGTTCGCGCCCTGATCGTGGCAGGCGACCTAGAATGCGCAGCGCGTGCGCGTGGAGGTCTTCTCGAAGATCAGGCAGATCTCCTTGCCCTCGAGGTGCTTCTGCTCGGTGCGCGCGTACTTGGCGCGCTTCAGGTCGCGGGCCAGATCGAGCAGGTACTTGAACTCGCGCTGCGTGTAGTCCTGGACGGTGAGCAGCGAGCGGTTGCGCAGGTTGAAGCTCATGCGGGGGACTCCTCTCCGCAGGCGGGATCGCGCCGCCCGCTCAGAAGCTCAGCTTCGCGTAGAGCATGAAGTGCAGCCACCAGCTGCCGCCCTCCGCCTCGGCGTACTGCTTCATGGCGGCTCCCGGATCGAGCGCCGACGCCACGCCCGAGAACGAGAGGTGGTCGTTCGCCGTCCAGTCGGCGATCAGGTCGAACCCCTGGCCCACATACTTGCTGTGGATCAGCGCGGCGCGCGGGTTGAGATCGCGGGCGACGATCTCGTCGACGGGATCGATCAGTCGGTAGTAGTTGTAGACGAGCTGCAGGGTCAGCGACTCGCCGGGCTCACCGCGCAGGCGCAGCGTGTGCATCGCGAGATCTCGGTTGAGCGCGACGAAGCCTCCGATGATCTCGCCGACGTACCAGGTGCTCCAGTCGTCGAAGCCGTACCAGAGCGGATCCCAGACCTCGAGGTCCGCGCTGCCCTCGTCATCGCCGCCGAACCAGGCGTAGCGGTACGACAGGTAGGGCGTCCAGATCAGGCCGTCGAAGGCATGGCCTGCCTCTGCGTACCAGGCGCTGGAGCTCTGCGAGCTGCCGTTCACCTCCAGCGCGTACTCGCCCGAAAAGTGGAAGGCGCGGTCGCAGGGCAGCGGCGTCAGATCGACTCGCCAGCCCAAATGGCTCATTCCGTCGCGAAGCTCGCTCTGCGAGTCGAAGACGTTCAAGTAGCTCATGCCGACCACACCGGTATCGCGCATGGTGTACTCGAAGTTCGCCCCGGCCACGTCGGTGCTCGTGTACGCCTCGTCGTTGGGCTTCAGGTAGAACCCTTCGAGCTGGTAGGGGCCGCTCCGGAGTCTTTT
>VGRW01000043.1 GCA_016875225.1 Deltaproteobacteria bacterium | reverse complement strand
ATCTCTCGCTGATCGCGGTCGGAACCCCGTTCGACGGCAGCCAGATCGACCTGCGCCTGGTCGAGCGTGCCGCGCTCGAGCTCGGCGCAGCACTCCGCGAGAAGACCCGCCGCCACACCGTCGTGGTGAAGAGCACGGTGGTGCCGGGCACGACCGACGGCGCGATCCGCGCAGCGCTCGAGTCCGCGTCCGGCAAGCGCGCCGGACGGGACTTCGGGCTCGGCATGAACCCGGAGTTCCTGACCGAGGGAGAAGCCGTCTCGGACTTCATGGAGCCGGACCGGATCGTGATCGGCGCCTTCGACGAACACGCGCGCGCCGCGCTCGCGGAGCTGTACTCGGGCTTCCCGAACGCGGAGCTGGTGCACACCAACGATCCGACCGCCGAGATGATCAAGTACGCGTCGAACGCGCTGCTCGCGACGCTGATCTCGTTCTCGAACGAGCTTGCGAACCTGGGCGCTGCGATCGGCGAGATCGACACCGTCGACGTGAGCCGCGGCCTGCGCACGAGCCGCTACCTCGCCTGCACGCTCGCCGACGGAAGCCGCAGCGTCGCGCCGATCTTCTCCTTCCTGCTCGCCGGCTGCGGCTTCGGCGGCAGCTGTCTGCCCAAGGACGTCGCCGCGCTGCACGCGGACGGACGCCGGCGCGGCCTGCCGATGGCTCTCCTCGACGCCGTGCTGCGCGTGAACGCGGCGCAGCCGTTCGAGGTGATCCGCAGGCTCGAGCGGCATTTCCCGAGTCTCTCCGGCAAGCGCATCTCCGTGCTCGGCCTCTCGTTCCGCCCCGACACCGACGACCTGCGCGAGTCGCCCGCGATTCCGATCGTGCGCGAGCTCACGTCCCGCGGCGCGCGGCTTCGCGGCTACGACCCCGCCGCCGCAGCGAACGCGCGCACGCTCTTCGGCGACGAGCTGGAGATCTGCGCATCGCTCGAGCAGGCGCTGATCGACTGCGACGCCGCGGTGCTGGTGACGCGCTGGAGCGAGTTCGAGGCGGTGCCGGAGCTGATCTCACGGCTCAATCCGGGGCTGCTTCTCGTCGACGGCCGCCGCATGCTCCCGAAGGACCGGATCGCGCGCTACGAGGGAATCGGCCTGTGAGTCGCTTCGAGCTCGACGATCTGGTCCAGCGCCTGCGCATCGACGCCGCGGGAAAGGCGATGCACGAGCAGATTCGCGAGCTCTACCCGATCTGTCGGAGCACGACGGGAGACGGCGTCCGCGAGACGCTGCGCATCCTCGGGCGCGGCCTGCCGCTGCGGATCGTCGAGGTGCCGAGCGGGACGCGAGCGCTCGACTGGGTGGTCCCGCAGGAGTGGAACGTGCGCGCGGCCTGGCTGAAGGATCCGGCCGGCCGGACGATCGCCGACCTGCGCTGGTCCAACCTGCACCTGGTCGGCCACAGCCAGCCGATTCGCACGCGGATGTCGCTCGAGGAGCTGCACCCGCACCTCCACTCGCTTCCGGAGCATCCGGACTGGATCCCCTACCGGAGCTCCGTGTATCGGCCGGACTGGGGCTTCTGTCTGCCGCACCGGCTGCTCTCGACACTCCTCCCGGGCGAGTACGAGGTCGTGATCGACTCGACGCTTTCGGACGGAAGCCTGAGCTATGGCGAGGTGATCCTTCCAGGTGAGTCCACGGACGAGGTTCTGCTCTCGAGTCATGTCTGTCACCCGTCGCTCTGCAACGACAATCTCTCCGGCCTCGCCCTTCTCTCCCTGCTCGGACGCCATCTGGCCGGAGTCACGCACCGATTCACCTATCGCCTGCTCTTCGCGCCCGTGACGATCGGCGCGATCTGCTGGCTCGCGCGGAACGAGAGCGACCTCGGGCGGATCCGCCACGGGCTCGTGGTGACGCTGGTCGGGGATTCCGGCCCGATCACCTACAAGCGGAGCCGGCGCGGCAATGCGCCGATCGACCGCGCCTTCGCCCACGTTCTCGCGCAGCGCGGACCGCACGAGATTCGCGACTTCGAGCCGCTCGGCTACGACGAGCGCCAGTTCTGCTCGCCCGGGTTCGACCTGCCGGTGGGCTGCCTGATGCGCACGCCGCACGGCGAGTTCCCCGAGTACCACACGTCTGCCGACGACCTCGAATTCGTCACGCCTCGTGCGCTCGAGGATTCGCTCGCGGCTGTGCTCGCGGCGCTCGGCGTGCTCGAGCGCGATCGGTGCTACCGAAATCTCGCGGCAAAGGGCGAGCCACAGCTCGGCCGGCGGGGCCTGCTCGGCTCGGGCCCGCTCGCGAGCAGCCTCGGCCGCGCGATGGCCTGGGTGCTGAATCTCTCGGATGGACAGCACAGCCTGCTCGACATCGCGGAGCGCTCGCGACTTCCGTTCGCGACGATCCACGAGGCCGCGAGCGCGCTGTGCACAACCGACTTGCTCCGGCCAGTCGACGGGTGAACTCGAATGAAGGTGGTTCTCTTCTGCGGTGGACTGGGTTTGCGGCTCCGGGGCCTGGCCGAGAACGTGCCCAAGCCGCTGGTCTCGATCGGCTATCGGCCGGTGCTCTGGCACGTGATGAAGTACTACGCCCACTACGGCCACACCGACTTCATCCTCTGCCTCGGCTACAAGGCGGATGCGATCAAGCAGTTCTTCCTCGAGTACGACGAGTGCATCTCGAACGACTTCGTCTTGTCAGGGGGCGAGACCCGGATCGAGCTCCTGCACCGCGACATCGAGAACTGGCGCATCACGTTCTGCGACACCGGACTCACCGCGTCGATCGGGCAGAGGCTGCGCGCCGTTCGCAAGCACCTGGAGGGCGAGGAGTTCTTCTTCGCCAACTACTCGGACGGCCTGTCCGATCTGCCGCTGGACCGGTTCAGCCAGCGCTTCCTCGAGAGCGGCAAGACCGGTGCGTTCGCGCTGGTGCGGCCGACACACGCCTCCCACGTGGTCTCGACGCGCGAGAACGACCTGGTCTCGAGCATCACCGACCTCGGCTCCTCGGGGATCCGGATCAACGGCGGCTACTTCATGTTCCGCCGCGACGTCTTCGACTACATCCGTCCCGGTGAGGAGCTGGTCCACGAGCCGTTCCAGCGCCTGATCGACGCGGAGCAGCTGGTCGCCTGCAAGCACCCGGGCTTCTGGACCTGCATGGACACCTTCAAGGACCAGCAGAGGCTCGAGGACCTGTTCGCCTCCGGCGAAGCTCCCTGGGAGCTGTGGCGGGAGCCGGGCTCCGAGAGAGGAGGCCGCGGGAGCTCGTGAGGGTCTCCGTCGTCATACCCTGCTACAACGGCGCTCGCTTCCTGCGCGAGTCGCTCGAGAGCGTTCGCGCTCAGACGCGTCCGCCCGAGCAGGTGATCGTCGTCGACGACGGATCGACGGACGACTCGGCGGAGATCGCCGCGAGCACGCCCGGCGTGGAGCTGATCCGACAGGCGAACCTCGGCGCGTGCCTGGCGCGAAACGCCGGGCTCGCGCGGGCGACCGGCGAGCTGCTCGTGTTCCATGACGCCGACGACCGCCTGCTGCCGCACGCGCTCGAGCGCGGCGACCCCGAGCGCAGGGAGCTCGGCGATCCGGTCGGGACGGCCCTGGGCCAGATGCGGCAGATGCACCAGCAGGAGCCGCGCGTCGCGTTCGGCGGCGTCGCGCGCGAGCGCGCGGAAGATCGCCTCGTCGACCTGCTGCGCCTCCGCTTCACTCATCGTCTCGCCGGGCACCGGGCGGGGCGCGAAGCGCGCGACCAGCGCGCGCGGGAGCTCGACCAGCCGCAGCCGTTCGAGCAGCGCGAGATTCTGGGTCAGCACCGGCAGCAGATACGGCGCGCGCGGAACCGGCACGTTCGTCGCGACCAGCTCGCCGTCGATCAGGCGGAGCACGGGCTTTCCGTAGCCCAACATGTCGTCGTGCCGCACGCGCAGCAGATCGTCGTCGATGAACGCGAGCACGAGCACGTCCTGATCGATCACGCGGCCGTCGCGCAGATACCACAGGTAGCTCTGGTCGATCCCGTAGCCCGATTGACCCATGTTGGGCACCTCGAGCCGCGGGCAGAGCCGCTCGAGAGAGGCCGGCCACGAGTCCGCGTCCCCTACGCCGTAGCCGAGCGTGAACGAATCGCCGAGCGCGACCACGCGCGTCTTGTCGGGCGCAACCGAAGCCTGGAACTCGGACGCGTTGCGGAAGCCGCGCGCGTTCGTGCTCACGTCGAGCCCGGGTCCGAACACGTCCCGGGCGACGCTTCCCTTGCGACTCGCCCAGCCGAGCTCGGGATCGTAGACGGTGTGGCTGCGCTCGGGCAGCGGCCGCCAGTAGCTCATCCGGACCGACCAGACGAAGAAGGCCAGGCTCGCGACCCCCTCGAGAAGCACGAAGACGAGCCCCGCCGCCAGAAGCCCCTTGAGCACGCGGGTTGGCGCAGGACGGGTCATGTGGTACCGACCCGGGGCGAGCCGGTGGCCGATTCGAGGGCAGGAATATCGCCGCTGCTCATGGCGTCGAAGGTAGCCGAACCGATGCGTGAACCGAGCCGCAGATCCGCAGATCCGCGCTGCGGCGCGACGCGAACGCCGTGAACGCGGCGATTCTCGGCGGCACGCGAGGGATCGGCCGGGCGCTCGCGCGGGCGCTCGCAGAGCGCGGCGCGCGGCTCTGCCTGCTGGGACGCGACGAAGCCGAGCTCGCGAGGAGCGCCGCGGACCTGCAAGCGCGCGGCCGCGCGGCGGCGGTCTCGATCGTGCGCTGCGATCTGGACTCGCCCGCGGAGTTCGGCCCGGCGCTCGAAGCGGCCGAGCTGGCGCTCGGCGGCCTCGATCTCGTGGTCGTGACCGCAGGGGCGTTCGGCACGCAGGAGCAGCTCGAGGCCGACCCGGATCTGTGTCGGCTCGTCTTGGACCTCGACTTCACCAAGACGATCCTGTTCTGCGAGCAGGCCCGGGTCCGACTGCTCGCGCGCGGAGGCGGCACGCTCTGCGTGTTCTCGTCGGTCGCCGGCGATCGCGCGCGAAAGCCGGTCGCCCTGTACGGCGCGGCGAAGGCGGGCCTCTCTCACTATCTGGACGGTCTCGAGCTGCGCTTTGGCTCCAGCGGGTTGCGCGTCGTCACCGTGAAGCCCGGCTTCGTGCACACCGCGATGACGGAGGGGCTCCGGGCACCGCCCTTCGCCGCCACGCCGGAGCGGGTCGCGACCGCGGCGCTGCGCGGGATCGAGCGCGGTCGGCGCGTGGTCTACGCGCCGCCGATCTGGCGCGGCGTGATGGCCGCCGTGCGGGCCCTGCCCCGCCCGGTGCTGCGGCGCGTGTCGTTCTGATGGTCCACGAACCGAACCCCGCTCGCGCGCACGGGGAAGGAGGGCTCGTGAGCGAGATCTCCGGATGGGGGGGCCACCCGCGAATCGAAGCGCGCGAGACGCGCGACGAGGATCTCGAGCGCGCGAGCCGCGAGGGCGTTCTGTTTCGCGGGCTCGGCCGCTCCTACGGCGACGCGTCGCTTCCGGCGCGGAGCGGCGCGCACGTGGTCTCTACGTCGCGCGCGGATCGGCTGATCTCGTTCGATGCGGTGACCGGCGTCCTGCGCGCCGAGGCAGGCTTCTCGCTCGCGGAGCTGAACCGGATCTTTCTGCCGCGCGGCTTCGCGCCGCCGGTCGTGCCGGGCACGCAGTACGTCACGCTGGGCGGAATGGTCGCCTGCGACGTGCACGGCAAGAACCACCACGCCGAGGGCACGTTCGGGCGCCACGTGCGCGGGCTTCGCATGCGCGTGCCCGATGGTCGGGTGCTCGAGATCTCCGCGACCCGCGAGCCCGAGCTGTTCCGCGCGACCCAGGGCGGAATGGGGCTCACGGGCGCGATCCTCGAGGTCGAGGTCGCGCTGCGGCGCATTCCCTCGCCCTGGCTGCGCGTCGAGACGCGCGCGTTTGCGGACATCGACGCGCTCGTCTCGGGCCTGCGCGAGGCGGGCCGGCACTCGCCCTACACACTTGCGTGGAGCGACACGACCGCACGCGGCCGCGCGCTCGGCCGCGGCATCCTGATCACGGGCGACTGGGCCGAGCCGGGCGCCGCGCCCGCGCGCGCTCCGGTCTTTCGCGCGCCGTTCGAGCTGCCGTTCGACCTGCCCTCCGGGCTGATCGCGCCCTGGAGCATCCGCCTGTTCAATTCGGCCTACTACCGGCTCTACCAGCGCGCGCGGAGCGGAATCGCGCACCCGCGAGCGTTCTTCCACCCGCTCGACGTGATCGGCCGCTGGAACCGCGCCTACGGGCGACGCGGCTTCGCGCAGTACCAGTGTGTGGTTCCCGCGGCGGCGGACGCGCAGATCGTGCGGCGCCTGTTCGAGATCCTCGGGCGGATGGACGGAGCATCGCCGGTCCCGGTCGTGAAGGACTTCGGGGCCGAGGCAAGCGGCCTGCTCTCGTTCCCGCTTCCCGGTGTCACGATCGCCCTCGACCTGCCGATGCGCGGCGCTGCCACGCAAGCGCTCGTGGACCGGCTGAACGACGAGGTCGCGGCAAACGGCGGGCGCATCTATCTGGCCAAGGACTCCCTCTCCCGGCCCGAGCACTTCCGCAGCATGGAGCGCCGGCTGCCCGCCTGGAACGAGACACGGCGGAAGTGGGATCCCGACGCGCGGCTGCGCAGCGCACTCTCGGTGCGGCTGCTCGGAGACGAGCCGTGAGTCGGGCGCTCGATCTGCTCCGCCTGGCCCGGCCGAAGGACTGGCTGAAGAACGTGTTCGTGCTCATGCCTCTGCCGTTCGCGCTCGCCGGCGGCGCGTCGCTCGGGATCGGCCGGCTTCTGCTCGGGATCGCGGGAATGTGCCTGGTGAGCTCCGCGGTCTACGCGGTCAACGACGTGATCGACGCCGAGGTCGACCGCGCGAACCCTCGCAAGCGAACCCGTCCCGTCGCGTCGGGCCGCCTTCCGGCGCCGTGGGCGACCAGCGCCGCGTTCGTCTGGCTCGCGGCGGGACTCGTGCTCGGCGGGCTCTCGGACCAGCCCTGGACGCTTGCGATCTTCGGACTCTACGTCGCCCAGAATGCCGTCTACTCGCTGGGCGCCAAGCACGTGCCGCTGGTCGACGCGTTCCTGCTCTCGGCCGGGTTCGTGCTCCGCGTCGTGCTCGGCTGCGTGCTCGTCGGCGTCGCGCCGTCGAACTGGCTGCTGCTCTGCTCCTCCGCGCTCGCGCTCCTGCTCGCGCTCGGCAAGCGGCGCGGCGAACTGCTCCAGGCACCGGGTGAGTCGCAGCGCCGCTCGCTCGCGGGCTACAACCGCAGCTACCTCGATCAGGCGATGGCGATCGTCGCCGGCATCACGCTCTTCAGCTACGCGCTCTACTCGGTGGAGGCGCCGCTGCTCGTGAGCGGGCGCGAGTTCGCATCGCTGCCGTTCGTCGTCTTCGGCGTGCTCGAGTACCTGCGGCTCGCTCAGGTCCACGACGAGGGCGAGTCGCCGATCGAGCTTCTGCTCCGCTCGCCACGGCTGATCCTGGTGGGCGTCGGCTGGGTGATCGCCTCGCTCTGGAGCGTGGGCGTGCCGGAGCTGTTCGTCTAGCTCGGCTCCGGATCGGCGTCGGTCGCCGCGGCCGCGGTGGGCTCGAAGAGCGCGAGCTGCGTATCGGAGGAACTGGTCTCCTCGACCGGGATCGCGTACTCGCCCGAGAAGCACGCGTCACAGAAGCCGTGCTTCATCGACGCCTCGATCCGGCGCAGCGCCTCGAGCGAGAGATACGCGAGGCTGTCTGCGCCGATCATGGCGCGGATCTGCTCGACGCTGTGGTTCGCCGCGATCAGCTCCGCGCGATCGGGCGTGTCGATGCCGTAGTAGCAGGGGCCGGTCGTCGGAGGGGACGACACGCGGACGTGTACCTCGCGCGCGCCGGCCGCGCGGAACAGCGTGACCAGCTTCGAGAGCGTCGTGCCGCGCACGATCGAATCCTCGACCACGACCAGGCGCTTTCCGGCGACCATCTCGCGGATCGGGTTGTGCTTCACGCGCACGCCGAAGAGCCGGATCGACTGCTCCGGCTCGATGAACGTGCGGCGCACGTAGTGGTTCCGGATCAGCGCGTTCTCGTAGGGAATTCCCGAAGCCTCCGCGAAGCCGAGCGCGGCCGAGGTACCCGAGTCGAGCACGGGAACGACCATGTCCGCGGGCACCGGGCTCTCGCGCGCGAGCTCGCGGCCGAGCTGCTTGCGCGTCTGGTAGACGTTCGCGCCGAAGACCAGCGAGTCGGGCCGCGCGAAGTAGATGTGCTCGAAGACGCAGAGCTTCTCCGGAGCCCGCGGAAGCGTCTGGACCGAGCGCAGCCGCCCGCGCCGGATGATCACGATCTCGCCCGGCTCGACGTCGCGCTCGTACACCGCGCCGATCAGGTCGAAGGCGCAGGTCTCGCTCGCCACCACCCAGGCCGCACCGAGCCGGCCGAGCGAGAGCGGCCGGAAGCCGTGCGGATCGCGCGCCGCGACCAGCACGTCGTCGATCAGGAACACCGCCGACCACGCGCCGCGAACGCGCGAGCACATGTCGCCGAGCCGCTCCTCGAGCGTTCCGCGCGCGCGCGCGAACAGGTGCACGAAGACCTCCGAGTCCATCGTGCTCTGGAAGATCGAGCCGTGGCCTTCGAGCTCGCTGCGGATCGCGCGGGCGTTGGTGAGATTACCGTTGTGCGCGATCGCCACGACCGAGCGGCCCATGTTGGCCAGGAACGGCTGCGCGTCGCGCAGGTTGCTCGAGCCGGCGGTCGAGTAGCGCACGTGGCCGATCGCGATCCGGCCCGGAAGCTTCGAGAGCTCGTCCTGCGAGAAGATCTCCGCGACCAGGCCCATGCCCTTGTGCAGGTGGCTCTCGCCGCCGTCGCGAGTGACGATGCCGGCCGACTCCTGGCCGCGGTGCTGGAGCGCGTAGAGGCCGAGATACGCCAGGTTCGCCGCCTCGGGATGGCCCGCGATCCCCATCACGCCGCACTCCTCCCGGAAGCGGTCGAGAGCGTCGCGGCGGATCTCGCTCATCCCAGGGCCTCCGGGAGCGTGCGGCTCCACACATCGTGCGCCTCGGCGAGGGAGACGTCGACCCCGGGGGCGATCCGGATCCGGTCGCCGCCGACGCGGCCGATTCGAGCCGCAGCAACCTCACGCGCGCGCGCGAGCGCGAGCAGCGCTTCCGCGTCGGCCGGAGCGCAGGACGCGATCGCTCGGCTGGCCGACTCGCTGAAGAGCACGAGCTCCGGACGGCCGCCCTGCTCGGCCAGCTCGGCCACCACGCCCAGGCCCGAGCGGATCGCGCACTCGGCCAGCGCGATCGCGGCCCCGCCCTCGGCGCAGTCGTGCGCGGAGCGAAGCAGGCCTGCGGCCGCGGCCTCGACCAGAAGCTCGTGCAGGCGCTTCTCGGCCGCGAGATCGAGCGCAGGCGGCGCGCCGCACTCCAGACCGTGGCGCACGGCCAGGTACTCGCTCGCGCCGAGCTCGGCGCGCGTCTCGCC
The DNA here is from genome assembly GCA_016875225.1 of Deltaproteobacteria bacterium. NCBI lineage: Bacteria > Pseudomonadati > Myxococcota > Myxococcia > Deltaproteobacteria bacterium. The sequence goes on along the minus strand of VGRW01000043.1, from coordinate 19,067 downwards.
GAAGAGCAGCACGACGTCGCCCTCCGCGCGGAACGCCGCGGGCACCGCGCGCGCGACGTCGTCGAGCAGCCCGATCACGCCGACCGTGGGCGTGGGCGGAATCGCGCCCTCGCCCGCCGTCTCGTTGTAGAAGCTCACGTTGCCCGAGACGATCGGCACGCCGAGCGCGCGGCACGCCTCGCCCATCCCGCGCACGGCCTCGGCGAACTCCCACATGCACTCCGGGCGCTCGGGGCTGCCGAAGTTCAGGCAGTTGGTGGCCGCGAGCGGTCGCGCGCCCGTCACCGCCACGTTTCGCGACGCCTCGGCCACCGCGTGCATCGCGCCGAGATACGGATCCTGTGCGCAGTAGCGCGGATTGCAGTCGGTCTTCGCGGCGAGCCCGCGCTCGGTCTCGGGCACGCGCACGACCGCAGCGTCTCCGCCGGGCCGGAGTACCGTCGACGACTGCACGAGCTGGTCGTACTGCCGGTACACCCACTCGCGCGAACAGAGATTGGGCGAGGCGAGAAGCGCGAGCAGCGCTCCCGATGGATCGCGCTCGACCGGAAGCGCGGCGAGGTCGAGACGCTGGCGCGCCTCGAAGTCCGCCGGCCGCGACCGTGGGCGCTCGTAGACGGGCGAGCTCGCCGCGATCGGATCGACCGGGATGTCGACCACGGTCCGACCGTGCCAGCGCACCCGCATGCGGCCGTCGTCCGTCACGCGGCCGACGAGCGCGGCGTCGAGATCCCACTTCGCGAAGACGTCGAGGATCTCGCGCTCGCGACCGGCCTCGGCGACCAGCAGCATCCGCTCCTGCGACTCCGAGAGCAGGAGCTCGTAGGGCGTCATCTCCGACTCGCGCTGCGGCACGCGGTCGAGGTCCATCTCGATTCCGGTTCCGGACCGCGAGGCCATCTCGAACGAAGAGCAGGTGAGCCCCGCCGCGCCCATGTCCTGGATGCCGACGATCGCGCCGGTCTGCATCGCCTCGAGGCACGCCTCGAGCAGGAGCTTCTCGGTGAACGGGTCGCCCATCTGCACGGTCGGCCGCATCTCTTCGGTGTGCTCGTCGAACTCCGACGAGGCGAGCAGGCTCGCACCGTGGATTCCGTCCCGGCCGGTCTTCGAGCCGACGTAGATCACCGGGTTTCCCACGCCCGCGGCCTTGGCCAGGAAGATCGCGTCGGCGCGCGCGATGCCGATGTTCATCGCGTTCACCAGGATGTTCCGGCGGTAGCGCGGATGGAAGGTGACCTCGCCGCCGACGGTCGCGCAGCCGAAGCAGTTTCCGTACGAGCCCACGCCCGCGACCACGCCGCGCACCAGGTAGCGCTGCTGCGGATCGTCGAGCGGCCCGAAGCGGAGCGAGTCGAGCGAGGCGAGCGGCCGCGCGCCCATGGTGAAGATGTCGCGCAGGATTCCGCCGACGCCCGTCGCCGCTCCCGCGTGCGGCTCGACGTAGGAGGGGTGGTTGTGGCTCTCGATCTTGAACACGCAGACGTTCCCGAAGCCTATGTCCACGACCCCGGCGTTCTCGCCCGGCCCCTGGATCACGCACGCGCCCGTCGTCGGCAGCGTCTGGAGCAGCTTCTTGCTCGACTTGTACGAGCAGTGCTCGGACCACATCACCGAGAAGATCCCGAGCTCCGGGTAGGTCGGCACGCGGCCGAGGATCTCGATCATGAGCTTCGCCTCGTGATCCGAGAGGCCGTGATCGCGCGCGAGCTGCTCGGTGACCTCGGGATCCTTCATCGCGCGTCTCGCGTCGCGGTGCAGGCGGAGAGGAACGAGCGCAGCAGCCGCGCGCCGTCGGTCGAGCCGAGCAGCGGATCGACGGCGTGCTCGGGGTGCGGCATCAGGCCGAGCACGTTTCCGGCGTCGTTCACGACGCCCGCGATGTCGTCGGTCGAGCCGTTGGGATTTCCGCCGACGTAGCGGAACGCGACGCGCGGCTTGTGCTCGGGATCGGGGACGTACGCGCCCTCCCCGTGCTTCACCGGCATCACAAGCTCGCGGCCGGGCGCGAGCTCGGAGCGCATCTGCCCCGGGTCGTCGACGGCGATGCGCACGTCCTGGCAGACGTACCGGAGCTCCGCGTTTCGCACCAGCGCTCCGGGCAGCAGCCGCGCCTCGCACAGGATCTGGAAGCCGTTGCAGATGCCGAGCACGGGCCGCCCGCCGCTCGCGAACTCGAGCAGCGCGCGCATCACCGGCGAGAAGCGGGCCATCGCTCCGCAGCGCAGGTAGTCGCCGTAGGAGAACCCGCCGGGCACGCCGATCCCGTCGAGCTCGGGCAGCCGCGCGTCCTTGTGCCAGATCATCTGCACGTCGGCGCCGCAGAGCGACAGGCCGCGCGCCAGATCCCGGTCGTCGAGCGACCCGGGAAAGACCAACACGCCGACGCGGGCGGGCCGACTCAAATCAGGATCTCGTACTGCTCGATCACGGGATTCGCGAGCAGCTTCTCGCAGAGCTCGCGCGCGAGCGCGCGGGCCGCCTCGGGATCTCGGCTATCGATGTCGAGCACGACCTGCTTTCCGGTGCGCACGCCCGAGACCTGCGCGTAGCCGAGATCGCGGAGCGCGTGCTCGATCGCGCGGCCCTGCGCGTCGAGAACGCCCGGCTTCAGGCTCACCAGCACGCGCACCTTCATCACGCCTCCTGCACCCGCGCACCGAGCACGCGCTCGAAGATTCGATCGACGCTGCGCAGGTGCCGCTCCAGATCGAAGCACTCGGCGAGCTCGTCGGGGTCGAGAACCTTGCCGAGCTCGGCGTCCGCCGCGAGCCGATCGTGGAGATGCCCGCCCTCGTCCCAGGTCGCCATCGCGTGGCGCTGCACCAGCCGGTAGGCCTCCTGGCGCGAGATGCCGTGGCGCGCGAGTGCCAGCAGCACCGTCTGCGAGTAGACCAGCCCGCGCGCCGAGTCGAGGTTCGCGCGCATCCGCTCGGGACGGACCTCGAGGCTCGTGACCAGCGCCGAAAGCCGGTGGAGCATGAAGTGGACCGCCGTGGTCGCGTCCGGGCAGACGATGCGCTCCACGGAGCTGTTCGAGATGTCGCGCTCGTGCCAGAGAACCGAGTTCTCGAGCGACGACACCGCGTAGCCGCGGATCACCCGCGCCAGACCCGTGAGGGTCTCGAAGCGCCAGGGATTTCGCTTGTGGGGCATCGCCGAGCTGCCCTTCTGCTCGCTGCCGAAGAACTCCATCACCTCGCCGACCTCGCTGCGCGCGAGGTGGCGCACCTCGACCGAGAACGCCTCGATCGAAGCAGCGACGAGCGCGAGCGTGCACATGACCTCGGCGTGCCGATCCCGCGGCGTGACCTGGGTCGAGATCGCGGCCGGTCGCAGGCCGAGGCCGGCGAGCACCTCCTCTTCGATCGACGGGTCGAGGTGCGCGAACGTGCCGACCGCGCCGGAGAGCTTGCCCACGGCCGCCTCGTCGCGTGCGCGCGCGAGCCGATCGCGGTTGCGGCGCAGCTCGTCCCAGGCCTTCAGGAGCTTCAGCCCGAACGTGGTCGGCTCGGCGAAGATCCCGTGCGTGCGCCCGACGCAGACCGTGCGCTTGTGCTCGAGCGCCCGGAGCTCGAGCGCCGCGAGCGCGCGATCGCATTCGACCAGGCACAAGTCGAGCGCGTCGCGCATCTGCAGCGCGAGGCAGGTGTCGAGCACGTCCGACGAGGTCAGGCCCAGGTGCACGTAGCGCGCGGCGGGACCGATCTGCTCCGCGAGCGCGTCCAGGAACGCGTTCACGTCGTGATGCACGCGCGCCTCGATCTCGGCGACGCGCTTCGGGTCGACCTTCGCGCGCGCCGAGATCGCGGCGAAGGCCTCGCGCGGGATCTCGCCGCGCCGCTCCAGCGCGCGACAGACCTCGACCTCGATCCGGACCCAGTGCGCGTAGCGCTGCTCCTCGGACCAGATCGCCTCCATCTCGGGGCGCGTGTAGCGGGCGATCAAGGGGGCCTCCTCGGTTAGGCCGCGTGCAGGGTCCAGTAGTACGCGAGCAGGAGGTAATACATCACGGGGATGCCGAGCAAGGCGGAGTCGATCCGATCCAGCACGCCGCCGACGCCGGGCAGGATCGTGCCGGCGTCCTTGATCGCGGCGTCGCGCTTCAGCAGCGATTCGATCAGGTCGCCGAGGATCCCGAACGACGCCAGCACGAAGCCGAAGGCCATCGCGGCGCCCCAGCCGAGGTCCTTCGCCAGATCCCCCGGTATGAACCAGGTGAAGACGAGCTTGGTGGCCAGCGCCAGACCGCCCCCGGTCAGCACGCCGCCGAACGCGCCCTCGACGGACTTGTTGGGGCTGATCAGCGGCGCGAGCTTGCGCCGGCCGTAGCGCCGGCCCACGAAGTACGCGCCCACGTCCGAGCCGACCACCGCCACCAGGCAGAAGATCATGAAGAAGAAGCCGATCTGCGGGTCGAAGTCGTAGCCGAAGCGGCGCTCGAGCTCGCCCGAGATGAAGCGTACCGAGACGGCGTACGAGAGCAGCCAGCCGACGTAGATCACTCCGAAGAAGGTCTCGGAGACGCTCGCGATCGCCTGGCGGATCTCCTGCTTGCCGAGCTGCAGGATCATCAGCGTCAGCAGCGTGACGGTCAACGCGCTGGTCGCCAGCGACGCGTTGCCGATGTACGCGATCACCGGCAGCAGTCCGGCGGCCGCGTAGCCGAGCAGTCGGTGCGGGGTCGCGCCCTTGGCCGTGATCAGGTCGTAGAACTCGTTCAAGCCGAGCAGGCTGAAGGCGATGATCACCACGACGAACGGCCAGCCGCCCGCGTAGCAGACCCAGATCACGGGCGGGATCAGCACCGCCGCCGTGATCAGCCGCAGCGTCAGATTCCCGAGAGAACGGCGCTGTACGGCGTCGTCCGCGCGCGGCGTCGGCCGCTGCGGGTGCGCCGCGTCGGCCGCGGGTGCGCCGCGCGGCTCTACGGCGGGACTACGGTCGCGATCCGCGGGTTCCAAGCCTCTCCTTCAGGGCGGCGCCCGGGAGCTTAGCGCGAAACAGCTCGCGACCGAGGGTCAGCGACCGCTGTGGCCGAAGCCCTGGCCGCCGCGCTCGGTCGCGCCGAGCGCCGCCTCCGTATCGACCTCGCGGAGCACCGGCTGCAGCACCGGCGCGATCACGAGCTGGGCGATCCGCTCGCCGCGGCGCACGGCGAAGGGCTCGGCTCCGCCGTTCTGCAGGATCACGCAGACCTCTCCGCGATAGTCGGAGTCGATCGTGCCTGGCGCGTTGGGCAGGGTGATTCCGTGGCGAAGCGCGAGCCCGCTTCGCGGGCGCACCTGCCCCTCGTAGCCCGCCGGGATCGCCAGCGCGAAGCCCGTCGGCACCAGCGCCCGCTCGCCGGGAGCGAGCACGAGTTCGCCCTCGACCGCGGCGCGCAGGTCGAGCCCCGCGCTTCCCGCCGTGGCTCGGGCGGGAAGCGGGAGGTCGGCGTCACGTGCGCCGCGGACGCGAAGGATCCGGACCTCGATCCGGTCCATCCGCTACGCGCGCGAGAGCTCGATCTGCTCCGCCAGCGCCGCGCGCCGCGAGAGTCGGATCTTGCCGCTCGGATCGACATCGAGGCACTTGACCAGCACCTCGTCGCCCTCGACGCAGACGTCCTCGACCTTGGCGATGCGCCGCTCGGCCAGCTCCGAGATGTGCAGCAGGCCGTCGGTGCCGGGGAAGATCTCCACGAAGGCGCCGAAGTCGGTGATCTTCTTGACCTTGCCGACGTAGAGCCGGCCGATCTCGGCCTCCTGCGTGACCTCTTCGACCATGCCCTGGCACTTGAGAAGCGTCTCGCGGTTGGGCGCGAAGATCATGCAGCGTCCGGAGTCGTCGACGTCGACCTTGGCGCCGGTCGTCTCCTGGATGCCGCGGATCACCTTGCCGCCGGGACCGATCAGGTCGCGGATGCGGTCGGGCTTGATCCAGACCACCGCGATCCGCGGCGCGTTCTCGGACAGATCCGCGCGCGGCAAGAAGCCGGGCAGCGCGTCCGCGGTCTCCTCGGCCATGCGCTTCAGGATGTGCAGGCGTCCCTGGCGCGCCTGCTCGAGCGCCTTCTCCATCACGGCCCAGTCGAGGCCCTCGATCTTGAGGTCCATCTGGATCGCGGTGATGCCCTGCGCGGAGCCGGCCACCTTGAAGTCCATGTCGCCGAGGTGGTCCTCGTCGCCGAGGATGTCGGAGAGCACCGCATGGCGCTTGCCGTCGGTGATCAGGCCCATCGCGATGCCCGCGACCGGTGCCTGGATCTGGATGCCCGCGTCCATCAGCGCCAGCGCCCCGCCGCAGACCGAGGCCATCGACGAGCTGCCGTTGGACTCGAGGATCTCCGAGACCACGCGAATCGTGAACGGCGTGTCCTCGCCCTCGGGCAGGACCATCTTCACCGCGCGCTCGGCCAGCGCTCCGTGACCCTGCTCGCGCCGGTTCGGCGCGCGCAGCGGGCGGACCTCACCGGTCGAGAACGGCAGGAAGTTGTAGTGCATGAAGAACTTGCGATAGAGCGTGTCCTTCAGGCCCTCGATCATCTGCTCGTCGCGCTTCCCGCCCAGCGTCGCCGTCACCAGCGCCTGCGTCTCGCCGCGCGTGAAGAGCGCCGAGCCGTGCGCGCCGGAGAGCTCCGAGACGCTGCACGTGATCTTCCGGATGTCGGTGGTCGAGCGCCCGTCGATGCGCGGCTTTCCGTCGAGGATGTCCTCGCGCATCGCGCGGCCGCGCAGGTCGTGCAGGATGTCCTTCACGTCGCTGGCGAGCTTGCGGCCCGCCGACTGCGCCGCTTCGACCTGCGCGAGCGTCCCGAGCTCGCGCTTCGCCTCGCGGAACGGGGTGACGAAGGCGGCGATGACCTCGGCGTCGATCGCGTCGAAGGCCTTGTAGCGCTCCTTCTTCTCGGTCTTCTGCGAGGCCGCGCGGATGCGATCGAGCGCCATCGCCTCGATCTTGCGCTCGAGCTCCGCGTCGCGCTTCGACGCGGGCGGAACCCGCTTGGCCTTGCCCGCCTTCGCGACCAGCTGCTCCTGCGCCTCGATCAGCTTGGTGATCTCGCGGTGACCGAAGCGCAGCGCCTCGAGCACCGCCGCCTCGGAGACCTGCTTCGCGCCGCCCTCGACCATGACCAGCGCGTCGCGCGAGCCCGCGACGATGATGTTCAGGTCGGCGGCCTCGATCTCGGCCAGCGTCCCGTTCGCGATCAGCTTGCCGTCGACGCGCGAGACGCGCACCGCCGCGATCGGCGCCGGGAACGGCACGTCGCTGATCATCACCGCGGCCGACGCGCCGACGAAGGCCAGCACGTCCGTGTCGTAGTCGCGATCCGCGGAGAGCACCTGCGCCGTGACCTGGGTCTCGTCGCGATAGCCGTCCGGGAAGAGCGGGCGCAGCGCGCGATCGATGAAGCGGGAGGTCAGGACCTCGCGCTCCGTCATGCCGCGCTCGCGCTTGAAGAAGCCGCCCGGGATCTTCCCGGCCGCGTAGATCTTCTCCAGGTAGTCGACCGTGAGCGGGAAGAAGTCGATCCCGTCTCTGGGCTTTGCGGAGTTCACGGTGACCAACACCGCGGACTTTCCCTGTGTGACCAGCACCGACCCGTTCGACTGCTTGGCAAGTCTGCCGGTCTCGATCGAGATGACCTTGCCGTCTACCGTTGCTTGAACCGTTTCCATTCTTTCCTTTACCTGCTTCCGGCGGCTGGACGCACCTGCGTCCACCGCGCTTTCTCTGCTGTTTGCGGCACGAGATGCGGGCGGGGTTGGCAAAGGGGGGAATTGCGGAATGAGCGACGAGCGCCGCCATGCCCTGAGGATTCAGGGGCAGCGCTCATGGCTCATCCCACATCTCGCATCCAATGACCCGATCCAGCCGGACTCGCGTCGCGGCTCCAACCCCGGGCGAAAACCAATTATCGACGCAGTCCCAGCTTGTCGATCAAGGACTGGTAGCGACCCTCATCGTTCCGTCGAAGGTAGTCGAGCAGGCTTCGCCTCTGGCTCACGAGCATCAGCAGCCCGCGGCGCGAGTGGTGGTCCTTCACGTGGACCTGGAGATGGTCAGTGAGCTGAGTGACGCGCTCGGAGAGGAGCGCGATCTGCACCTCGCAGGACCCGGTGTCCCCGGGCTTGCGCTGGTGCTGGGCAACGATCTCGTGCCGGCGTTCGGCGTTCAGCAAGTTTCTACCTTCTGGAATTGCGACGGTGTATAGCAGAGCCGGCCGGAGGCCCGCAATGCACAAATGCGACTCTAGCCTTCGCTGCCCTCGAGGAAGACCCGAATCGTGCGGAGCTCGGGGATGCCGCGCTGGGCCTCGACCAGGGCGACCAGGCCTCCGGCGTGGACCAGCTGCATCACGCCCTCGGTCGGCGCGCCCTTGACCTCGCTGCGGCCCAGCTGCACGCCGTTCGCCACCCGCCGGGAGGTCCGCGCATCGACCTCGAAGGTGGGGAGGCCCGTCGCTGCGATCATCGGGATCACCCGCTCGTGGCCCAGCGCCTCAAGCTCGGCGAGCGGGACCGCCTGGGCCGAGGTGAACGGTCCGCTGCGCGTCCGGCACAGCTCCCAGAGGTGCGCGCCCACCCCGAGCGCGCGCCCGAGGTCGTGCGCCATCGAGCGCAGGTAGGTTCCCGAGCTGCAGTCGACCTCGATCGTGACGAAGGGCGGCTCGTAGGCGACCAGCTCGAGCCGGCGGATGGTCACCCGGCGAGGCTCGAGCACCACCTCCTCGCCGCGACGCGCCCGTCGATATGCGGCTTCGCCCCCGGTCTTCACCGCGGAGTACGGCGGCGGGACCTGCTCGATCTCGCCGCGGAACGCCTCGAGCGCGCGCTCGAGCGCTTCGGCGTCCGGCCACGGCCCCGAGGTCTCGCGCGTGATCTCGCCCTCGCGATCGTAGGTGGTGGTCTCGATGCCGAGCCTGAGCTTGCCCCGATAGCTCTTCTCGCCGTGCGTGAGCAGCTGCGAGAGCTTGGTCGCCTCGCCGAGCGCGATCGGCAGCACGCCCGTCGCCAGCGGATCGAGCGTGCCCAGATGCCCGACGCGGCGCTGCTTGGCCCAGCGCCGCACCTCCTGCACGACGTCGTGCGAGGTGACGCCGGCCGGCTTGTCGATCACCAGGAAGCCGTCGATCACGCGGGCTCCTCCTTCTTCTGCTTCGCGACTCGCTCCTGCTCGAGCTCCCGCAACACGCCCTCGACGCGCTCCGCGCGCGCGAGCGTCTCGTCGAGCCGGAAGTCGAGCTCCGGAACGCGGCGAATCTGGAGCTCCGCAGCCAGACAGCGGCGAAGGTACGGCTTCGCCTTCTCGATCGCCTCTTTCGCGGCGGCCACCGGGCCCAGCGTCCCCCAGTAGACCCGCGCATAGCTGCCGTCGGGGGCGACGCGCACCTCGTTCACGCTCACCTCGGCGAGCCGGGGATCGCCGACGCGCTGGCGCAGGATGGTCGCGATCCGCTCGCGGATCTCGTGCCCGAGTCGGGCCTGGGTGTGCTTCACGCGTTGGCTCCGCCGTCGTCGTCCTCGAGCTCCTCGACCTCGTCGAGGCGCACGACCGTGACGTCGTCGGAGACGACCTCGCCCAGACCCAGGCTCTCGACGTAGTGGATCACCTTCTCCATTCCCTCGCGCAGGTGCCGGGGATCGATCCCGACCATCACGCAGCCGATGCAGACCGAGTGGCGCTCGTCCTGATCGGCGACCTCCGCGACCGAGACGTTGAAGCGCTGTCGCACGCGGTCCTTGATCGAGTTCGCGACGCGCCGGCGGTCCTTGATGGTCTCCGATTCCAGGAGCTCGAGCTCGATCAGCGCCGCCGCGATCAGCATCGCTAGAGCGAGTCGGGCGTCTGCTCGATCTCGAAGGCCTCGATCCGGTCCCCGACCTTCACGTCGTTGTAGTTCTCGATCCCGATTCCACACTCCAGCGGCGCCACCACCTCGCGCACGTCGTCCTTGAAGCGCCGCAGCGACGAGAGCTTGCCGGCGTAGATCACGACGCCGTCGCGCAGGATTCGCGCGCGCGCCGAGCGCGAGATCTTGCCGTCCTCGATCGCGCAGCCGGCGATCGTGCCGAGCTTCGGAATGTGGAACAGCTCCTTCACCAGAGCGGTGCCGAGCCGCTTCTCGGACTCCTTGGGCGGCAGCAGGCCGCGCATGAGCAGGATCGCGTCGTCGAGCAGCTCGTAGACGATGTCGAAGCTGCGAATCGTGACGCCTTCGCGCTCGGCGAGCTTGCGCGCCGCGGGCTCGGGCCGGACGTGGAAGGCGAAGATCACCGCCTTCGACGCGGCCGCGAGCATGACGTCGCTCTCCTTGACCCCGCCGACACCGTGGTGGATCACGGAGAGCTTCACCTTCTCGGTCGAGAGCTTCGCCAGCGCCTCGCGGATCGCCTCGACGGTGCCCTGAACGTCGGCCTTCACGACCGCGAAGAGCTCCCGCTCTCCGGTGCCCTCCATTCGCGCGAAGAGCAGCTCGGCGCTGAGCGCGCTCGGCCGGGTCTCCTCGGCCGCCTGCGCGGCCTTCTTCTGCTCGAGCTCGAGCCGGTGGTCGGCGATCTGCTTGGCTTCGCGCTCGTTCTTCACGACGAGAAGCTCGTCACCGGCGAGCGGCACGCCCGAGAGCCCGACGATCCGCACCGGCGCGGATGGGCCGGCCTCCTTCAGCGTGCTGCCGTCGGCGTCGATCAGCGAGCGGACCCGCCCGTAGACGCCCCCGGCCACGATCGAGTCCCCGGGCCGGAGCGTTCCCTCGCGCACCAGCACCGTCGCGAGCGCCCCCCGGCCGCGATCGAGCTCCGCCTCGACGACGACGCCGCGCGCCGGAGCCTTCGGATTCGCGCGCAGCTCGAGCACCTCCGCCTGGAGCGCGATCATCTCGAGCAGCTTGTCGACGCCGGTGCCCTTGGTCGCGGAGACGTCGACACAGATCGTCTCGCCGCCGAAATCCTCGGAGACCAGACCATGCTCGAGCAGCGCCTGACGCACCCGCTGCGGATTCGCGTCCGCCTTGTCGACCTTGTTCACGGCGACCAGGATCGGAACGCCCGCGGCCTTGGCGTGCGCGATCGCCTCGATCGTCTGCGGCATCACTCCATCGTCCGCCGCGACGACGAGCACGACGACGTCCGTCACCTGTGCTCCGCGCGCGCGCATCTGCGAGAACGCGGCGTGGCCGGGCGTGTCGATGAACGTCACCACGCTGCCGTCGCTGCTGCGCGCCTGATACGCGCCGATGTGCTGGGTGATTCCGCCGGCCTCGCCCGCCGCGACCTTGGTCTTGCGGATCGTGTCGAGCAGCGACGTCTTTCCGTGATCGACGTGCCCCATGACGGTGACGACCGGCGGTCGCAGCTCACCCTCGCCGGGCGCTCCGGGCGCGCGCGTCGCGGCGAGCGCGCGCTCGACCTCCGACGTGATGCGCTGGACCTCGCAGCCGAGGTCCTCGGCGATCAGCGCTGCCAGATCGCCCTCGAGGAAGTCGTCCTCGGCGTGCGACGGCTCGAGCGCGCGGGCTCGGCGATGCAGATCTCGAAGCTTCAGCCCGGTCTGGCGCGAGAGCTCGACAATGGCGATTCGCGCGCCGACCTTCACGACCCGCCTCACGTCGCCCGGCGCGGGCTGGGGCCCCTTGCGCACCGGCGTCGCGGTCCGCCTTCGCTGCGGCTGCGCCCTCGACTGCTGCTCGACGAGCATTCGCCGTCGCTCGAGCTGCGCCTGCACGTTCCCGCCGCGCATCATTCGCGCGATCGTCTCCTGCTCCCGAAGCGTCAGGTCCGCGCGCGCGGGGCGCGCCGGCCGCGCCGGCTTGCCGCGGCCGGGCCCGGCTCCGAAAGGCGCGCTCTCAGGCTCGGGCTCGATCTCGCGCGGCGGCGGAATCGCCACGCCGCGCCTTGGCGAGGTCGGCTCCGCGGCCGGCGCTGCAGGCGCTCCCGCCGCGAGCAGCGGGTCCTCGACCACGACCACCGGCGTCGTCACCCGCGCGATCGATCGGTCCGCGGGTCGCGGCTCGGGTGCGGCCGACGCCGCGATCGTAGGAGCCTCTTCGATCTGCGGCGGCAGGGCGCCGGGCAGCTCGACCTCGGGGGGCGCCTCCGGCGCGACCGCGTCGCTGGCGGCGAGCGGCTCCGGCTCGACCGAGCCGGCCTCCGTCTCGACGCCCGAGCCCTGCACCTCGTCGGCTTCGGACTCGGTCTTGCGCTTGCGCCGGCGGATCACGCCGGAGCCCACGCGCTTCTGCACCGTCTCCGTCTCGGAGCCCGCCGCGAACTTGCGCCGGATGGTGCTGGCCTGATCGTCGTCGATCGTGGCCATCGGGTTGCGGATCTCGATTCCGATCTCCGCCGCCTTCTTGATGAGGTCCTCGCGGGTGAGCCCGAGCTCCTCCGCGAGTTTGTACGCTCTCATCCCCTTGGCCATCCTCATTCAGCCTTTCCCGGCGCGGACGCCGGTCACGCGCCTGCCGAACCGCTGCCGCCGGAGCCACCCGCCTCCGCTGCGCTCGCGGCCGCAAGCGCAGCCGCCTCGGCCGCCCGCTTCTGCTTCTCGACCGACAGCTCGCGCGCGTGCTGGCGCACGGCCGTCGCGTCGGTTTCCGAGATCCCGAGCACCGACGTCAGCTGCGTCGTCTCGGCCGCGGCGAGCTCGTCCAGGCTCGCCACGCCGTCGTCGAGCAGGAGCTTCGCCTCGTACTCTCCCGCGGTCGGGACGACCGAGAGCGCCGCGGCCAGATCGGCCTGGACCTCGCGCATGTAGGTCTCGCTCTTGATGTCGATCTTCCAGCGCGTGAGCTGCACCGCGAGCCGCACGTTCTGTCCCTTGCGACCGATCGCGAGCGAGAGCTGGTCGTCGGGCACGATCACGTCCATCGAGCGCTTCTCGTCGTCGACCATGATGCGCACGACCTGCGCGGGCGCGAGCGCCGCGACCACGTAGCGCACCGGATCCGCGCTCCAGGGCACGATGTCGACCTTCTCGCCGCGCAGCTCCTGGACCACGGCCTGCACGCGACTGCCGCGCATGCCCACGCAAGCGCCGACCGGATCGACGTCGCTGTCCTTGGAGACCACGGCGATCTTCGAGCGCGCACCGGGCTCGCGAGCGGCCGCCTCGATGCGCACGATGCCCTCGTAGATCTCGGGCACCTCCTGCTCGAAGAGCTTGGTCAGGAACTCGGTGCACGCGCGCGAGAGGACGATCTGCGGACCCTTGGATTCCTTCAGCACGTCCTGGACGTAGGCGCGGATGCGCTCGTTCACGCGGAACATCTCGCGCGGCACCTGCTCCTTGCGGGGAAGGATCGCCTCCGCTCGGCCGAGATCGACGATCAGGTTGCCCTTCTCGATCCGGCGCACGGTGCCGTGCACGATCTCGCCCTTTCGATCCTTGTACTCGTCGAAGACGTTCTGCCGCTCGGCGCCGCGAACCTCCTGGATGATGACCTGCTTGGCGGTCTGCGCGGCGATCCGCCCGAACTCCGCGGTCGGAATCTTGATGCCGATCTGGTCGTCGGCCTCGGCGTCGGGGTCGTGTTGCAGCGCGTCCTGCAGACCGATCTCCGCGTCGCTCGCCGGCTCGCCGGCCACCACGGTCTTGAACTCGAAGAGCTCGACCTCACCGGTCTCGGCGTTGAACTGCGCCTCGATCTCGCGCTCGGCGCCGTATTTGCGTCGGGCCGCGGCGAGCAACGCCTTCTCGAGCGTGTCGATCACGACCTCGCGTCGGATGCCCTTGTCCTTGACCACTTGATCGATGATGCGATTGAGATCGAGCTCCACGATTCACCTCTTGGGCTTTTGCGGCGCGCCGAAGGGAAAGAACGCCTTCGCGCGATCGATGACCTCGAACGGAATCTCGAAATCCCGGCCCTCGCTGCGCACGGTGGCGAGCGCACCGTCGAAATCCACCAGCTCGCCTTTGAAGCGGCGCCGGCCGGCGAGCGCTGCGCGCGTCTCGATCGCCACGCGGCGACCGACCGCGCGCGTGAAATCGATCTCGCGGCCGAGCGTGCGGTCGACTCCGGGCGAGCAGACCTCGAGCGTGTACGCGGCGGGGATCAGCTCGGAGACGTCGAGGCCGTGCCCTACCTCGCGCGAGATCGCGGCGCACTCGTCGACCAGGACCCGCCCGTCTCCGACGGGCGTATCGACCACGATGCGGACGAGCGACCGCGTCGGCCCGCGTCCGATTCCCGCGTCGACGAGCTCCAGCCCATGCGCCTGCACGACGGGCTCGACGACTCGTCGAAGATCTGCGGGAATGTCTTTGTACATCGCGAAGTTCTGCGAAATCACCAAGCCTTCACTCGAGTGCTGGAAAAGACCCGTCGCTCGATCTGCAGCGACAAAAAAAGGCGGACGCACCGCCCACCTTCTCCGGAAATCCCGGTGCCGAAGAGCGTCGGAGAGATATCAAAAGCCCCCCCGGCCGGCAACTTCCATGCGCTTGAATTCCGGTCCGTTTCCGGCGGAGACGGCTAGCCGGCGGGCCACGGCTCGAGCGCGCCGATCAGATCCCGCACCCGGGCGACGCCGTGCTGGCGGCAGTACGCCTCGATCCCGTCGCGGATCTCGATCCCGGCGCCCGGCTGGGTGTAGGTGATCGTGCCGACCTGGACGGCGCTCGCGCCGCAGAGCAGGAACGCCACCGCGTCCTCGCCCGACGCGATGCCGCCGATCCCGCAGATCGGCAGCTTCACCGCGCGCGCGGCCTGGAACACCATGCGCAGGGCGATCGGCAGGATCGCCGGCCCGGAGAGACCGCCGAGGCCGTTGCGGAGCACGGTCCGACGCCGGTGCACGTCGACCAAAAGCCCCTGCACCGCGTTGATCAGCGACAGGCCGTCCGCGCCCTCTCCCTCGCAGACGCGCGCCATCTCCGCGATCGAGGTCACGTTCGGCGAGAGCTTCACGAGCAGCGGCCGCGTGGTCGCGCGGCGACAGGTCCGCACCAGCTCGGCGAGCACGCGCGGATCCTGGCCGAACTCGATCCCGCCGGCCTTCACGTGCGGACAGCTCGCGTTCAGCTCGAGCGCGGCGACGCGCTCGACGCCATCGAGCCGCTTGCACACCTCGGCGTAGCGCTCGAGCTCGGTCTCGAAGACGCTCGCGAGAACCGTCACCGCCGCGGGCAGCGCGGGAAGCTTCTCGCGGACGAAGGCATCGACGCCGACGTTCTCTAGGCTGATCGCGTTCAGCATTCCCGCCGGGGTCTCGGTGATTCGCGGCGGCAGGTTGCCCGCGCGCGGCGCGAGCGTGAGCGACTTCGCGACGATCCCGCCGAGCTGCTCGAGCGCGATGAACGGCGAGAGCTCGGTTCCGTAGCCGCAGGTACCGCTGGCGAGGAGCACCGGATTCCGGAGCGCGACGCCGCCGAGCCCGGTCGAGAGATCCACGTCCCCGCTCACGAGCCCGCCTCCCATCCGAGCGAGGCCGAGTCGAAGACCGGGCCGTGCGTGCAGACGTAGCGGAAGCCCGCGGGCGTCTTGATCGCGCAGCCGAGGCAGGCGCCGAAGCCGCACGCCATGGGGTTCTCGAGCGAGACCCGACAGCGCGCGCCGGCGGCAGCTGCGAGCTCATGGGCCCGCTGCATCATCGCGAGCGGCCCGCACGCGTAGACGGTCTCACCCGCGCGCGGCGCGAGCAGATCGGTCACCAGCCCGCGCCGACCCAGCGATCCGTCGTCGGTGGCGATCGAGAGTTCGAGGCCCAGCGCATCGAAGTCGGCGAGGCCGAGGATGTCCGCTCCGGTGCGCCCGCCGAGCAGCACGCGCGGCGCGGGTCGCGCGACCCGCGCGAGCTCGTACAGCGACGCGATCCCGCTGCCGCCGCCGACCAGCGTCGCCGGGCCGCTCGGCAGCTCGAAACCGTTTCCGAGCGGCCCGAGCAGCGAGAGCTTCGCCCCTGGAACGAGCTCGGCCATGATCCGGGTTCCGCGGCCCACGACCTTGAAGCGGAACTCGAGCGCGCTCGCATCGCCGCGATAGATCGCCATCGGTCTGGGCAGGAGCGGATCGCGGCGCAGTCGCTCGGGCTCGAGCCCGAGCATCGCGAACTGACCGGGCCTCTGGCCCGGCCAGCCCGGCACCTCGAGCACGAGCCGGCTCGCCCCGGCCTCGCGCACGGTCGCGATCGCGCGGATCAAAGCGCAGCCCCGAGCACGAGCGCGTCCTCTCCGTCGCGGTAGTAGTTCGGGCGCACGCCTGCGTCCTCGAAACCGAGCGAGCGGTACAGGGCGATCGCGGGGACGTTCCGGCTTCGCACTTCGAGCGAGACGCAGCGCGCTCCACGGCCCCGCAGGAGCTCGAGCAGCGCGACGACGAGGGCGCGCCCGAGGCCCCGCCCGCGCGCGTCCTGCTCCACCGCGAGCGTGAGGATCTCCGCCTCGTCCCCGGCGAGCGAGCCGAGCGCGAATCCGTGCAGGGGCTCGCTCACCAGCGCGCAGACCCCGTCGCGCTCGAGCGATGCGCGGATCGCGGCTTCCGACCAGCCCTCGGCGAGCGCCTCGCGCGAGATCCGCGCGAGCGCCGCGGCGTCGCTGCTCGACGCCAGGCGCAGATCAGCTCGCATGGCGCGCCCGCTCGGCGTCGACGTCGATCTTCAGGCTCTTCAGCTTCCGCGACAGGCTCTCGCGCGCGAGGCCGACGGCGTCCGCGGTGCGCGAGATGTTCCAGCCGTGCTGCGCGAGGCGCTCCAGCAGCCAATCGCGCTCGAAGATCCCGCGCGCCTGCGCCAGGGTGTCGACGGAGCTCGCGCGCGCGAGGCGGTCCCGTTCCGACGAGCCGATCTGCGCCGGCAGATCGGCGACGTCGATCGTCTCGCCGGGCGTCATCAGCACCAGCCGCTCGATCAGGTTCTGCAGCTCGCGCACGTTCCCGGGCCAGGCGTAGTCGCGCAGCTTCGCCATCGCCTTGGGCGTGATCTGCCGCGTCGGCCGGCCGGACTCGGCCGCGAAGCGGGCGAGAAATCGCTCCACGAGCCGAGGGATGTCGTCGCGGCGCTCGCGCAGCGCGGGGACGTGGAACGGGATCACGTTCAGCCGGTAGAACAGATCCTCGCGGAACCGGCCGCTCGACATCTCCACCTGCAGATCCTTGTTGGTCGCGGCGATCACGCGCACGTTCACTTCGATCGTCTCGTTTCCGCCCACGCGCTCGAAGCGGTGCTCCTGCAGGATGCGCAGGATCTTGGCTTGCGTCATCAGGCTCATGTCGCCGATCTCGTCCAGGAAGATCGTGCCGCCGTCGGCCATCTCGAAGCGGCCGCGTTTGCGCTGGATCGCCCCGGTGAACGCGCCCTTCTCGTGACCGAAGAGCTCGCTCTCGATCAGCTCCTCGGGAATCGCCGCGCAGTTCACCGCGACGAACGGGCCGTTCGCGCGCTTCGAGCGCACGTGCACCCAGCGCGCGACGAGCTCCTTGCCCGTGCCGTTCTCGCCGGTGATCAGAACCCAGCCGTCGGTGGGCGCCGCGATCTCGATCTGCGCCTTCAGCTTCGCCATCACGGGCGAGTCGCCGATGATCTCGCTCTCGCCGAGCAGCTCCTGGCGCAGCTCCTGGTTCTCCTGGGCGAGCCGCGCGCGCTCGAGACCGTGCTCGATCCGCAGCAGGAGCTTGTCGTAGGTGAGCGGCTTCTCGAGGAAGTCGTAGGCGCCGAGCTTGGTCGCGCGCACCGCGGTCTCGATCGTGCTGTGGCCGGACATCATCACGACCGGCAGCTCCGGGTGGCTCGTGCGCAGCCGCTCGAGCAGATCGAGCCCGTCCCGGCCCGGCATCGCGACGTCGAGCAGCACCAGGTCCGGCAGCACGGCTGCGATCTCCTTCTCGGCCTCGTCGGCTCCGGGCGCCAACACCGGACGGTGTCCTTCGTCGGAGAGCACGTTCGCGATCGCGCGCCGCACGCTCTCCTCGTCGTCGACGATCAGGATCGTGGCCACGGCGCCTCCTGCCGGACCGGTAGTTCGACCAGGAATCGGCTGCCACGGGGTCGATTCGCCGCCACCCGGATGTAGCCCGAATGGTCGGAGACGATCCTGGAGACGATCGCGAGCCCGAGCCCCGAGCCGGCTCGCTTGGTCGAGAAGCCGGGCTCGAACAGCCGGGCGCGGTCCTCGGGTCGGATCCCGGCGCCGGTGTCCGCGACCTGCAGATGGATGGTCCCGACCGAGGCGTCCAGGCGCGTCGAGACGCGCACCGCGCGCGGGCCGGGCTCCGCCGCCTCGATCGCCGCCACCGCGTTCTCGATCAGGTTCAGGATCACGCGCCGGATCTGCAGCCGGTCGAGGTCGAGCGTCGGCACCGCCGGATCGAGCTCGGTCGAAAACTCGATCGTCGAATTGCCGCGGTAGAGCCCGACCACTTCGGTCACGAGCTTGTTCAGGTCGGTCGGCACCGGATCGGTCGCCGGCAGCCGCGCGAAGCTCGAGAACTCCGCGAGCAGGTGCTTCATCGCGTCGACCTCGGAGGTGATCGCGTCGGTGCTCTCGCGCAGCAGCTGCGCGGATTCGGGGTCGGCGAGCTTCGGCTCGAGCTTGCGCCGCAGACGCTGCGCCGAGAGCTGGATCGGCGTGAGCGGGTTCTTGATCTCGTGCGCGATCCGGCGCGCCATCTCGCGCCAGGCCGCCATGCGCTGCACGCGCATGATCTCGGTCACGTCGTCGACGACGACCACGAATCCGGCTGCGGAGCCGCCCGGGTCGTGCATTCGCGAGAGCGTCCAGTTGAGCGTGCGCACCTCCCCCTCGACCGCGATCGGCATCTGGCGCCGCAGCGTCTCGTGGGGTCCCGATGCGAGCCGGTGCAGAAGCGGGGGCAGCGTCTGCGCGGCCTGGCCGCCGAGCATCTCGCCGAGCTTGCGACCCGACCATTCGCCCGCGGGAATGCCGAGCAGCCGCAGCGCCGGCGGGTTGATGGTTCGCACCACGAAGTCGGGGTCGAGCGAGATCACGCCCGCGCCGACGGCGCGCAGGATGATCTCCATCTGCGCGCGGCGGCGCTCGAGATCCTCGCGGTTCAGCGACAGATCCGTCGCCATCCGATTGAAGCCCGCCACGAGCTGCGCGATCTCGTCGCGTCCACCCTGCTGCCC